>CAIYWO010000298.1 GCA_903929925.1 uncultured beta proteobacterium
TGTTTTGGATTCATCAGACCAAAGGTGCGCTTGGTGACGAGACTTTCTAAGTCAACGCCGTCGATGAGGTCAACGGGATCTAGCGTATTCCCTTTTGACTTACTCATCTTCTGACCTTCCGCGTCGCGGATAAGTCCATGCACGTACACATGCTTGAAGGGTACCTGACCGGTCAGGTGGGTCGTCATCATGACCATGCGCGCGACCCAGAAGAAGATGATGTCAAAGCCAGTGACCAGCACGCTCGAGGGCAAATAGTGCTTGTAGTCTGGAGTCTCTTGCGGCCAGCCCAGCGTCGTGAAGGGCACGAGCGCCGACGAGAACCAAGTATCGAGCACATCTGGATCGCGTGAGAGTGGGCCCGTCACACCCGCGGCACGGGCCTGATCATTGGCTTCTTTCTCAGTGTGCGCGACGAACACTTGGCCGTCGGGTGCGTACCACGCTGGGATTTGATGTCCCCACCAGAGCTGCCGTGAGATACACCAGTCTTGAATGTTCTCAAGCCATTGGTTGTAGGTGGTCGTCCAGTTTTGTGGATAGAACTGAATGTCGCCTTTCGCCACGACATCAAGCGCCACTTCTGTGATGCTTTTGCCCGGATGGAGTGTGTCAGCAGGGGCAGGCTTGCTCATCGCAACAAACCATTGATCCGTCAGCATCGGCTCAAGCACAGCGCCCGTGCGATCGCCTCTGGGCTGCATCATTTTGTGCGCGTCAACTTTAACTAGATAGCCTTTTTGTTCGAGTTCATCGACGACGGCTTTACGTGCGTCGAACCGATCCATACCCTTGAACTGGGCCGGGCCCTGATCGTTAATGCGCGCGTCGAGCGTGAAGATTACGATCAGCGGCAGGTTATGGCGTTGTGCGCAGGCGTAATCGTTGAAGTCATGGGCTCCGGTAATCTTGACACAGCCCGTACCGAAGGCGCGATCGACAAAGTCGTCAGCAATAATCGGGATCTGACGATCGCACAGGGGGAGGTCGACCATTTTGCCCACAAGGTGCTTATAGCGTTCATCCTCTGGATGCACACAAAGCGCGCCATCGGCAAGCATGGTTTCGGGTCGTGTTGTCGCGATGGTCATCCCAGTGATGGTCTCTGACCTGCCGTCTTCGTGGGTGATGGTTTGTGGTCCGTCCACAAAGGGGTAGCGGATGTGCCAGAGATGTCCATCGGTTTCTACGGATTGCACTTCGAGATCTGATACGGCCGTTAGCAGTTTGGGGTCCCAATTGACAAGGCGTTTGCCCCGATAAATCAGACCCTGCTTGTACAGACGGACAAAGGTCTCTACAACACCCGCAGACATCTGCTTGTCCATGGTGAAATATTCACGCGGCCAGTCTGCCGAGGCGCCGAGGCGGCGTACTTGGCTGGTTATGGTGTTGCCCGAGAGTTCCTTCCATTCCCAGACTTTCTCGATAAATTTGTCGCGTCCGAGGTCGTGACGGGTTATTTTTTGTGCGTCGAGCTGGCGTTCCACCACGATCTGTGTGGCGATCCCAGCGTGATCCGTGCCCGGCACGAACACGGTGTCATGTCCGCGCATACGGTGGTAGCGAATCAGCCCGTCCATGATCGTCTGGTTAAAGGCGTGCCCCATGTGCAAGGTGCCTGTCACATTCGGGGGTGGAAACTGGATGGCGTAAGGAGCCCCAGCCGCATCGCCCTGGGCGTGCTGGCCAGCGGCAAAGTAGCCTCTTTTCTCCCATTCGGCGTACCAACGGGCCTCGAGGTCTGTCGGTTCAAAGCTCTTGGATAGTTCTCCGTCGGGGAGGGTATTGGGCTGATTCATCAAGTTATCCACAAAAAATAGGGTGAAGCAGGTGCCATTGGCTGGGCGAAGGCCATTTGCACCGGGCCAGAGTCTGGCAAAACCCCGCTATTTTAGGGCGTTGTGAGACTTAGTGGCGTGCTAGAATCATGGGCTACGGTGGGCACAAGCAAAGTCCCTGTTTTTATTGAGAATTATTGGAGTTTTACATGTCTGTTGAACGTACCCTGTCAATTATCAAGCCCGACGCAGTTGCAAAAAACGTCGTTGGTCAAATTGTTGCCCGTTTTGAGTCCGCCGGCCTCAAAGTGATCGCCGCCCGTATGATGCAATTGTCGCGTGCCGACGCTGAGCGCTTTTACGCTGTTCACAGTGCGCGCCCATTCTTTAAAGACCTGGTCGACTTCATGATCTCTGGTCCTGTGTTTGTTCAGGCACTAGAAGGCGAGAACGCAATCCAGAAAAACCGTGACCTGATGGGTGCAACGGATCCAAAGAAAGCAGAAAAAGGCACGATTCGCGCTGACTTCGCAGACAGCATCGATGCAAACGCCGTTCACGGTTCCGATGCGCCTGAGACCGCACGCATTGAAATCGCGTTTTTCTTCCCTGAAATCAACATCCACAGTCGTTAATCCGGCTGCTTGGCTCGTGGCTTACCCTGCATGCACCCTGAACCGATCAATCTGCTTGGGCTCGACGCTTCGGCACTGACCCAGCTGGTCGGGCAGTGGGGGGGCAAGCCGTTTCGCGCCCGCCAATTGCAAAAGTGGGTGCATCAGCGGGGCGCGAGTGATTTCGATCGAATGACTGACTTGGCACGTGAATTCCGTGCCCAGTTGTCGGAGTCTTGCATCGTCCAAGCGCCCAGCGTGCTGACGCAGCACCGCTCAGCAGATGGCACCCGCAAATGGCTGTTTGATGTTGGCCAAGGCAATGCAATCGAATCTGTGTTTATTCCCGAAGATGACCGCGGCACATTGTGCATTTCAAGCCAGGCGGGGTGCAACGTTGCGTGCACGTTTTGCTCTACAGGCCATCAGGGCTTTAATCGCAACCTGACAGCCGCCGAAATCATCGGTCAGCTTTGGTGGGCAAGGCACGAGCTCATGCAGGATACAGCGTCTGCACGTATCGGATCGCAAGAAGGCTCGGAAGATGCTCGCCTAATCAGTAACGTTGTGATGATGGGTATGGGCGAGCCCCTGCTCAATTACGAGCCTGTACTGGCGGCCTTGCGTATGATGCTTGACGATAACGCCTACGGCTTGTCGCGCAGACGTGTCACCGTGTCCACCTCTGGCGTTGTCCCGATGATGGATCGTTTGTCTCAAGATTGCCCGGTTGCCTTAGCTGTGTCGTTGCACGCCCCGAATGATGCATTGCGTGACACGCTCGTACCGCTGAATAAAAAATACCCGCTCAATGAACTGCTCGCTGCGTGTGAGCGTTATCTAGCCTTTGCTCCGCGCGATTTCATCACGTTTGAATACGTGATGCTGGAGGGCGTGAACGACCTTGATCAGCATGCGCGTGAGCTGATACAGATTGCTAGGCGTATCCATTGCAAATTCAATTTAATTCCCTTCAATCCTTTTCCTGGTTCCGGCCTCCAGCGCTCGTCCGCTGCCCGCATCCGTGAATTCTCCCAGATTCTGATGGATGCGGGGATTGTGACAACTGTTCGCAAAACGCGTGGCGATGATATCGATGCTGCATGCGGACAACTCGCAGGTGAAGTGAAAGATAGAACAAAGTTAAGTGAAAGAATGGCGCAAAAAAAGACGATTCCCATTAAGGAGAGCCGTACATGAGTGCAGAGGATTTCGTAAGTCCGCTTCGTGTCGAGTCACAACCCGCTCCCGCAGAACGTGTGAGTGCAGCCGTTTCGTTGCGCGCCTTGCGTGTGTCCAAAGGACTATCGCTCGAAGATGTGGCGGCCCGTTTAAAGTTTCCTGCGCGCTATATCGAAGCGCTTGAGTCAGAGCGCTTTGAAGAGCTGCCCAGAGGTCTTGGCTTGAAGAGTCTCCTTAAAAACTACACAAAGCTTTTAGGCGTTGACTCTAAACCGCTTGAAGAAGCCTTGCAGTCTTATGTCGGACAAGTTGAGGGTGGTATCGGTAATCACAACTCGACCCGGACCCTTGATCACAAAACGGTTGCCCCCTTGCGGCCTCTCGCAGCTTGGTTTTGGTGGGTGCTGATTGCGGTTGTTGTATTAGCGGCCGCGATGGTTGCTCTCAGTCACGATATTTTGCCAACCTCCTGGTTGCCGACCTGGCTTGAGGGGTGGTTCAAATGAGTGAGCCTAAGTTAGATTCCCAGCCAGGCGTTGTGAAGCGCCATCCCACACGCACAGTCACCGTGGCGTGGGGTGAGAATCGCACGCTCATCGGTGGCGCGGCGCCTGTCTTGGTCCAATCGATGACCAACACGGATACCGCGGATGCCATTGCGACCGCGATCCAGGTTAAAGAGCTTGCACTAGCCGGGTCCGAGATTGTCCGGATCACCGTCAACACGCCAGAGGCTGCCAAAGAGGTGCCTGCCATCCGTGAGCAGCTCGATCGTATGGGGATTTCGGTACCGCTTGTCGGCGATTTTCATTACAACGGGCACAAGTTGCTCACGCAATTCCCAGAGTGCGCACAGGCGCTCTCGAAATATCGTATTAATCCTGGCAACATGGGTGGCGGTAAGCGTCGTGATGATAATTTCGCACAGATGATCGAAGTTGCATGCCGTCACCAAAAGCCAGTTCGGATCGGCGTGAACTGGGGTAGCCTTGATCACGAGTTGCTTGCACGCATGATGGATGAAAACAGCAAGCTTGCCACACCGCGCGATGCGCAAGCAGTGATGCGTGATGCCTTGGTTGTATCTGCGATCAGTAATGCGCAACGCGCTGAAGAACTCGGTTTGCCTGGCGATGCAATCATCTTGTCCTGCAAGGTAAGTCATGTACAAGACTTGATTGCGGTTTATCGAGACCTTGCTTCGCGCTGTGATTATCCCTTGCACTTGGGTTTAACCGAGGCCGGTATGGGCAGCAAAGGCATTGTGGCTTCCACTGCGGCTCTGAGCGTCCTCTTGCAAGAAGGGATTGGTGACACGATTCGTATTTCGCTAACGCCCGAGCCAGGCGGAGACCGTACTCGCGAGGTGATTGTTGGACAAGAGATCCTGCAGACGATGGGGCTCAGAGCCTTTACACCAATGGTCGTCGCTTGTCCTGGCTGTGGCCGCACCAGCAGTACAGTGTTTCAGGAGCTGGCTGATCGCATTCAAACGTATCTGCGCGAGCAGATGCCGCTCTGGAAGAATCAATATCCAGGCGTGGAGTCGATGAATGTCGCGGTGATGGGATGTGTGGTGAACGGCCCCGGTGAGAGCCGTCATGCGGATATCGGTATTAGTTTGCCCGGTACTGGTGAAGTGCCTGCTGCACCCGTCTTTGTAGATGGTGAGCGCACCGTTACCCTGAAAGGTGAGCACATTGCCGAAGAGTTTCAAGTGATTGTTCAAGAGTACGTCGCACGCCGTTACGGTAGTAAGTTATGACACAAGCGTTTGCAAAAGTTACCGCCATTCGTGGCATGAATGACGCACTGCCTGGGGCGAGTGCGCGTTGGGAATTGCTCGAAGAGTATGTCCGCGCCTGGATGCGTGCGTATGGGTATCGCAATATGCGTACCCCCATTCTTGAGCACACCCGACTCTTTACGCGCGGTATCGGCGAAGTCACCGATATCGTCGAGAAAGAAATGTATAGCTTTACCGATGCGCTCAACGGCGAGTCGTTAACGATGCGCCCCGAGTTTACGGCTGGGATGGTGCGCGCGACGATCGAGCACAACCTCATCTATGACCGACCCCAGCGTGTGTACGCGATGGGCCCCGTGTTCAGGCACGAGCGTCCCCAAAGAGGGCGTTATCGTCAGTTTCATCAAATTGACGTTGAGGCGCTTGGTTTAGCTGGGCCAGATATTGATGCTGAGATGATCATTATGGTCGCTCGCTTGTGGGCCTTATTAGGAATCAAAGATGTCACGCTCGAGCTGAACTCTCTGGGGCAGGCGCAAGAGCGGGCGACCCACCGTGCAGCGTTGATTCAGCACTTAGAAGCCCATAAAGATGTCCTGGATGAAGACGGTTTGCGTCGTATGTATACAAACCCGTTAAGGGTCTTGGATACAAAAAATCCTGCGATGCAGGCGATGGCGGATGCCGCGCCCAAACTCTTTGATTTTCTGGGCGACGAGTCAAAGGCGCATTTTGATGGTGTGTGCGCGCGTCTGCAGGATGCAGGGGTGGCCTACCGTATCAATCCCCGTATGGTGCGAGGACTCGATTACTACAACCTAACGGTTTTTGAGTGGGTGACAGATAAACTGGGCGCGCAAGCAACTGTGTGTGGCGGCGGACGTTACGACGGATTGATCGAGCTTGTTGGCGGAAAGCCCGCTCCAGCGGTAGGATTTGCGATTGGCATGGAGCGTTTGCTGGATTTATGGGGGCAGTATCAACCCGAA
>CAIYWO010000299.1 GCA_903929925.1 uncultured beta proteobacterium
CGCCACCATCGCGCTTGCGATAGTTCCAGCTTGAGCGTTGTGCTGGATGAATCATTCCATCAAAGACCCACCAACCAAAGTCAATTTTTGCCTGGAGGATTTCACCGAAATAGCCAGACTCCTTGAGCTTGCGGAGTTTGAGCAGGCTTGGCAAAAAGAGTTTGTCCTGTACCGTGCCGTTCTTGAGTTTGAGTTTCTCTGCCATGCTGGCTAGATCAAGCGCTTGCTCTAAGGTCTCGGCAATCGGTTTTTCAAGGTACACATGCTTACCGGCGCGCAGTGCCGAGGCTGCGCGTTCATAGCGCCCGGCCGTCACGCTCGCATCAAAGTAAATTTCATTTGCCTTGTCCGCCAGAAAAGCTTCCCGGTCGGTGCTCCAGGCAATGCTGTGCTGGCTAGCGAGAGCTTGCAGCTTGTCGGCATTGCGACCAAGTAAAACGGGTTCTGGCATCAGGCAGTCGCCATTCTTTAACAACAGGCCGCCTTCCTTACGAATGTTGAGAAGCGCGCGTAGGTGCTGATTGTTTCCCAGGCGGCCGGTTGCGCCTTCAACGATGACTTGTATTTTTTTTGTGGACATTTTGAACGCCTATGACGAGACAGAGTGGGCAACAAAAGAGAATTCGCAAGGTGGGCCGTCCGCGACATGCATGGTGCGATTTTCCAGATCGATCAGTACCGCACCTGTTGTCATGGTCTGCTTTGCAGGTGCCTGTTTAGGATCTGGATGTCGGCATAGTGCATGAGGAAAACTAAAGTGATCGATCATTGCTGAAACCATTGTCGCCATATCGATCGCGCGCCCGCTTTTTTCAAGAAGGCGTCGCATACGTGCCGCACGGAAGAGCGTGCCAGGGCTGACCTTTTCCATCTGAGAGTCACCATGCCCCGTGCCGAGAAAGTGATTTGAATGCGTCACTATCCCTTGTTGCGGCAACAGGTAGGAAACATGGTTCGGACTCGTCTCCAGATCGATGATCTCACCCTGCGCGCCACCAATCACAAAGTTTGCAGAGCAAGTGCGTTTAGTTGCAACAATTGGGCTCAGAGCATTGGCATAACAGTCCGCATCCAAGACCTCACGGCACCGCATATGGAAGGGCTTTTGGTAGGGATTGGACCCGTCTAGGTGAGAGGCGAGTCCGTTTTCAACCAAGCCTATACCCAGTTCGTTTACGCCCATTTTGCCACCGACAATTCCAGCTTCGGTCATGCAAACAAGACTTGGTTTGTTTTTGCGCTGAATACGTAGGACCAGCGTTCGTTGGTGCACACCTGCAATCCAGTCCCAGTTTTGACCAAGCCAAGTGTGGCCATCGGCTGTCACATCGGACAACAGGCCGAAGGTCGTGCAACCATCTGTTTCACTTGTGGCTTGTTCTTGTTTGCGCGCGTCTTTGCCAAAAATCATGAAGGCGATTTCATAGCGTGCGTTCAGCAGCGCAATTGCCGCGACCGATTGCTCAGAGCCTTTTGCGAGACCGAGCATTTCTTCGGCATATTCGGCATTCTGCGATTCCATCGCATGCTGCCAGCGCATGGCTTCTTCTAATGCTTCGGCCCGTGGTAATCCCGATGCTTCAAA
>CAIYWO010000300.1 GCA_903929925.1 uncultured beta proteobacterium
ATGAGCGCTCGCAGATTGCGTTGACCAAAGGCGGTGGTGAGGTCTAAGGCAACACTACGCTTGTTCCAATTCAAATACTGGAACAACAGACTTTGCTCGGGCTCCGGAGCATCAGCTTTGAGCGGTGCAAGTCTTCTCCCTGCGT
The DNA here is from genome assembly GCA_903929925.1 of uncultured beta proteobacterium. Taxonomy (GTDB): domain Bacteria; phylum Pseudomonadota; class Gammaproteobacteria; order Burkholderiales; family Burkholderiaceae_B; genus Zwartia. The sequence goes on from CAIYWO010000300.1 coordinate 146, forward strand.
CCCCTCGGTGCGGAGGCTCCACCTTGATGACGTCGGCATCGTGGTCGCCGAGTAGGCGGGCTGCAAATGGCCCAGCAATTCCTTGGCTAAGATCTAGTACGCGTACGCCGTGCAGGGCTCCATGGATCTTTTGCTCGGAAGTTGCTGGTGTGTTCACTTGGCTCTTTTCTTAAGACTTTGGAGGAACAAAAGGATAGGGAACGGGCTTGCCACTTTTGTAGGGCAAAGCGACTGTTGCTGTGCCTGGCGTGGACTCTTTGCCCGCGTCATTAATGATGCCTAGTTCGATATCAATTAGTCCGAAATCGGGTGTTTCACGTTTTCCAGTGACGCGCCCCCAGACACGCACTGTTTCCTCGACAAGATTCATGGCTCGAAACTGGAAACTTGCCTTCCAGGCCCAGCCTTGCGGACCAGCCCAATCTGCGAGCAGTTGCATCACAAACTGTTGCTTTAGTGAGCCGTTGATCAGCAAGCCCGGTAACTTGTCATGCTCCATTGCAAACGGCTTGTCATAGTGGATCTTGTGCCAGTTTTCCATTGCAGCAGACCAGCGCATTAAGTGGGCTGTGGTCAGCGGACCTTTTTCTAGACCCGGTAGGTCAAGGCCAATCGCGACATCTTCAAAATAAGGTGTTTTGCCAAGAGCCATTTTATTTCCTCCGAATCTGTGTGCGACGTGTGCGAATAAGCAGTTCGCCAGCGCCTGTGCGGTATTCCGACTCGGTCACGACCAGAACAATCGGACCTTTGCTTGTTTCTTTCTCAACGATATCTGCGTAATGAGAAACTAACTTGACTGTTTCTCCACGCAAGGCATAGCGGAAAAATTCAATTTCAGACCCACCGTTGAGTAAGGCGTAGCCATTGAGTGGCTCAATGTTTGGCAAGCCTTGTGAGCTCGTCGCTGCGACGATGCCATCGAAGTCCGGATTGCGCGCATTTGCCTGAATGGGATCTTCGGTCAATAACGGACGACGGAACAAATGAGTTGGGAACAACGGGGGTGCTACAGGGCCGCCGTACCGCTCATTGTTTGGGCAGGGTTTCGCAAAAATTGGATCCTCGTACATGATCGCCTGCGCATAACGACGCACAGCGCCCTGTTCTACTGGATCGCAGGCGATCTCGGTTTCGGACTTCATGCCGATGTATTTTTGGAGTGACTCGGAAAATGCAGACATGCTGAACCTCTCTAGTTAATTGATACGTTGGCATCTGTAGCAATTTTGCGCCAGCGCTCAATGTCGGCGCGCACAAATTCGCCAAATTCTTTCGGACCTAAGGGCTTGGCAAGTACGTCTGCGCCACTCTTAATCATTTGGTCTCGTACTTGTGGTGCAGTCATAACTTTTGTGATCGCTGCATTAAGCTTTTGCAACCGATCTTCAGGGATGCCCTTGGGCGCACAGATCCCGTTAAATCCCGTAATTAGAAAGCCCGGTAATGTTTCCCCAATTGTAGGGACCTCAGGTAGCTGCGAGCCACGTTCCGCCATGACAAACCCAAGCGGACGTAAGCGACCTGACTGAATCAGGGGTAGTGCTGGTTGCAGCACGGCAAATGACATAGAGGCTCTCCCGGCAACAACGTCAGCCAGAGAGGGGGCGCTGCCCTTGTAGGGGATGTGAAGCATATCGACGTTTGCCAGTTTTTTGAACAATTCGCCAGCCAAATGCCCAGGACTGCCCGCGCCATAGGAGGCGAAAGTCAGTTTGCCGGGCTGTTGTTTGGCTAAGGCAATTAACTCCGCAACGTTTTTCGCAGGGATATCGGGGTTGACGACTAAGATCAGACTAGCACCCAAATGCATTGTGACGGGCGTGAAGTCGTTCAGTGTGTCAAACGGCAATTTATATAGACTTGGGTTAGTCGTAAATGAGGTTGTACAAAGCAGAAGGGTGTAGCCATCTGGTTCTGCTTTCGCAACTGCCTCGGTTCCAATGATGGTATTTGCCCCGCCCTTGTTATCAATGACGACGGGCTGTCCAAACTCTTCGGTCAGGCCCTTCGCCATGACTCGAGCGACGGTATCTGATCCGCCGCCCGGGACGAAGGGGACGACGATTTTAATGGGCTTGTTAGGGTAGCCTTGTGCTGATGCCGGTCCGCTCAAACTACAGAGCAAAAAAGGTAGTGCAGTGATGCGAACCAAAAGAGAGCACACGCGTTTTAGTTTGCCTGGCATAACTTCCCCTCGCTTATCAGTACTAAGTCGATGAACGGATGATGGATTGCTTAAGCTTTCCCACCGAGATATCTCTGGGGGCTTATTGTGAATTTTGTGCGACAGCCCAGCGAACACAGGAAATACCATTCGCCATCGTGAAATTGCCGGGTCCCTTTTGATGGATCAATTTCCTTTGCACCGAAGGCTGTCTCTCCTGTTTTTGAATCAGCGCCTTCAATATCAATATTTTTAGAACAAACAGGACATTTCATAACAGACACTCCAGACAAAGATGTTTAAGCGGCAAGTGGGGGAACGGGTCCGCCCAAGACGACGTTGCCAGGGCTATCAAGTAATGCATGCGCGATACGTTCGCGGTGTTCGAAGGTTGTGCCCAAGCGCATCGACCAGGCAGTGATTCGCCGTAACCAGAGATGCAGATCAAATTCCATCATGAAGCCGATACCCCCATGAATAGACTGAGAGTTACGCGCAACGGCTGGGCACTTCTCATTACAAAACGCCTTAGCCTGCGACACTTCAACCTGAGCGGGCAAGCCGTTATCCATCTTCCATAAGGCTTCGTAGGCGAGCAACTCACCACCATCGATCCAAATGATCATGTCCGCACACATGTGCTGGATGGATTGAAATGCCCCGATCGGCTGACCAAATGCCTCTCGGAATTTTGCATGATCAATTGCCATCTCAGCGTCCATACGTGTGGCACCGAGCATCTGAGTGCAAAGCAATACAGTAGCTAGGTCAAGCAAAGTTTCCATCGCGGACCAACCGTGGTGTAACTGCCCAATCAGTGCCGCCTTAGGAACGCGGACGTTGTCGAAGACCACCTCACACTGTTGATCTTTAGCAAGCGTACGCAGCGGGTTGGAAGAGATTCCAGCCATCTTTGTATCGACCAAAAATAGTGAAATGCCCTCGCTTTTTGATGTTTGTACAGCGGTCCGGCAAGCGACCAGACAATGACTTGA
>CAIYWO010000301.1 GCA_903929925.1 uncultured beta proteobacterium
CTGGTTCAAACAAGTCGATTCTGAGCATCTCTATACGCTAATAGAGATGCGGCAGGAGACCGACTACGTCTTGCACCACGCTCAAAAAATCATCAGCATTTTTGCCGGCATGCGAGCGCTTGCCAAGCGCCTCGAAATGCAAGGTCACCGAGTGCATTACCTAAGCATTGGTGATCCCGAGAACACACAAACGATTGAAGGCAATATTAAAGCGCTGATTGCTAAGCATGGCTGCGAGAAATTTGAATATCAACAGCCGGACGAGTGGCGACTTGATGACCAGCTTTCAACGTTCTGCAAGGACTTGTCTATTCCCTCTAAGATGGTGTCGAGTGAGCATTTCTATACAGAACGACTCGAGACAGCGGAGCTATTCAACACGCAAAAGCAATGGCTGATGGAGCGGTTTTATCGTCAGATGCGCGTCAAGCATCGTGTCTTGATCGATGCAGCCAAAAAACCAGAGGGCGGTCAATGGAACTTTGATCACGACAATCGAAAACGTTGGAACGGCACACCTCCCGAGCCCGTCGACCATGCACGCCGACACGATCATTCGTCGCTCTGGGCAGAGATTCAGGCAGCAGGCGTCGCAAGCTTTGGTGAACCACAGTGCAAGGCCTTTCGCTGGCCTACGAACCGCGAAGAGGCGCTCGACGATCTAGAGCGCTTCATCTCAGACGTACTGCCTCATTTCGGTGAATTTCAAGATGCAATGAGTACGCAGAGCTGGCGGATGTTTCACTCGTTACTGTCTTTTGCCCTGAACGTCAAAATGCTCAGCCCCAAAGAGGTGGTAACAAGAGCCGAGACTGCGTGGCGACAAGAGCGCATTAGCATCGCCACGGCAGAGGGGTTTATCCGTCAAATTTTGGGCTGGCGCGAATACATTCGGGGCGTCTATTGGTTTCGCATGCCAGCCTACCAAGACTCAAATCACTTCGCGCATGACACGTCGCTGCCCGCTTGGTTTTGGACCGGCAAAACCAAGATGCAATGTGTATCCAAAGCCGTAGGACAGTCCCTTGAGCATGCCTACGCGCATCATATCCAACGCTTAATGATTACCGGAAACTTTGCGCTGCTGGCAGGCATCGATCCTTCAGCACTACACCGCTGGTATTTGGGCATTTATATCGATGCCTTTGAGTGGGTTGAACTCCCAAACACAATTGGCATGAGTCAGTTTGCTGACGCGGGCTTGTTGGCAACCAAACCCTATGTCTCGAGCGCGGCCTATATCGACCGCATGGGGGACTACTGCAAAGGGTGTCACTACGACAAGAAATTGCGAGTCGGGGAGCGCGCCTGCCCCTTTAATGCCCTTTATTGGGATTTCTTTATGCGAAATGCCGAGGCGCTATCTGGCAACCACCGGCTTGGCATGGTCTATCGACAAATTGAAAAAATGGATACGGAGACCACAACCAGCCTGCAGCAACGAGCGCTGGATATCCGTAACAATCTAGATCAAATCTGATCAATACGTTTCGCTAAGTCGATATCTTTAATCGACAGCCCATCCGCATCATGCGTACGCAGGGTGATCTCCACCCTGTTGTACACATTGCTCCATTCGGGATGATGATCTGCTTCGTGCGCGAGGAACGCGACACGCGTCATAAAAGCGAAGGCCTGTGCAAAATCTTGGAAGATCCACTTACGACTAATGCTACCGCCATCGGAAGAGGCATACGTCCAATCAGGGACGGAGGCTAAACAGGCGTTTAACTGTCCTGCTGGCAGGCGCTCAATCGTCATGCTGGCTCCGCCTGTGCATCCGTATCGGCAGGTAAGAACAGCACCACAATAGCAGTACACGTTGCAAAGCCCGCCATGACTAAGAGCAGC
>CAIYWO010000302.1 GCA_903929925.1 uncultured beta proteobacterium
CGGCAACACCGTTTTGCTCAAACGGGAAGATACACAATCTGTATTTAGTTTCAAATTGCGCGGCGCCTACAACAAAATGGCGAACCTGCCCAAGGCTGCGCTTACCCGTGGTGTGATCGCCGCCTCAGCTGGCAATCATGCCCAGGGCGTTGCGCTATCGGCCCGCCGACTTGGCTGCAAAGCCGTCATTGTGATGCCCACTACGACGCCAGCCGTCAAGATTGAGGCTGTGAAAGAACTTGGAGGCCAAGTCGTTCTTGAGGGCGACAGCTTCAGCGATGCGTACGCCCATGCGCTGACATTAGAAAAGAAACACCACCTGACCTTCGTCCACCCGTTTGACGACCCGGACGTCATTGCAGGCCAAGGTACGGTCGGCATGGAAATTTTGCGGCAGCACCCTGGTCCGATCGACGCCATCTTCGTTGCGGTGGGTGGCGGCGGACTCATCAGCGGCATCGCAGCCTATGCCAAACAACTACGGCCTGACATCAAAATCATCGGCGTGCAAACGGTCGACTCGGACGCAATGCTGCGCAGCATTCGCGCGGGCCGACGAGTGATGCTCAACGAAGTCGGACTTTTCTCTGACGGTACTGCAGTCAAACAGGTCGGCGTCGAGACCTTCCGCCTCACCCGAGAGTACGTGGATGACTTCGTAGTCGTCGATACCGACGGAATTTGTGCGGCCATCAAAGATGTTTTTCAAGATACCCGCAGCGTGCTGGAGCCCGCCGGCGCGCTGGCCATTGCGGGGGCCAAACAATACGCTAGCGAACACAAGCTAAAAGGCAAAACTCTCGTGGCAATTGCCTGCGGCGCAAACATGAACTTCGATCGCCTGCGATTTGTGGCCGAACGCGCTGAGGTCGGCGAGGACCGGGAGGCAATTTTTGCCGTCACTCTCCCCGAACAGAGAGGAAGCTTTCGTGCTTTCTGCAGCCTGGTTGGCAACCGTAATGTGACCGAATTCAATTACCGCATTTCGGATTCAAACTCTGCCTACGTATTTGTCGGTATTCAAGTGTCGAACTTGAACGAGCCACTACGCATCGCCAACAGTTTTCGCAAACACGGCTTTGACACGCTCGACCTGACCGATGACGAAATGTCCAAAACCCACTTACGTCACATGGTGGGTGGACGGTCGGGGTTGGCGCACAACGAGTTGCTCTACCGCTTTGAATTTCCGGAGCGGCCAGGCGCACTCATGCGCTTTCTACAATCGATGAAACCCGACTGGAACATCAGCCTGTTTCATTACCGGAATCAGGGCGCCGATTACGGTCAGATCTTGATAGGGATTCAAGTGCCGGCAGGCAGTAAGAAAGCCTTTAAAGCTTTCTTGGAAGAAGTCGGGTATCCGCACTGGAACGAAACAGACAATCCCGCTTACAAACTGTTTCTGTAGGTGGTCCCCTAAGCGCACGCACTTGTGAACAACCTGCGCGGCTAGAAGCGACAGACGCTAAAAAATGGCGTGTCAGTTTTGGCAATCAGTGACGAGCCACCGAGCTCTGGAAGGTCCACAATGGCGGCAGCCTCAACAACGTTACTGCCGAGCTGTTGCAGCAATTTCACAGCGGCGAGCATCGTGCCGCCGGTGGCAACAAGGTCGTCAACTAGCAAGACCCTCTGTCCGGGTTTGACCGCATCCTGGTGCACCTCAACCACAGCATCGCCATACTCGAGGGTATAGGCGGCTGAAACTGTTTTATAGGGCAGTTTCCCCTGCTTACGGACCGGCACAAAGCCAACACCCAGCGCGTAGGCGAGTGCACTTCCGAAAATAAAGCCCCGCGCATCAATGCCAACCACCACATCAAGCTTGTGGCGCATATGACGGTAAACAAAAATATCGATCAGTGCACGAAAAGCCCGTGGGTCTTGCAACAAGGGCGTGATGTCCCGAAACATCACACCAGGCTTGGGCCAATCGGGTACGTTGCGGATCAGGCTGCGCACGAGCTCTATCGGGTCCTGGTAGGGAATTGGGTTATTCATCGAACGATTTTCCGCACACGTTTAGACAAGGCAAAGGATACGCTATTCAGGAGGTCCGCACCGTCACCGCACGCGAAACACGCAGCGCTTTGGCGCGCGCCTCATCTGTCGTGCGATCTTGCGCAAGTCCAACTCCCATGCGGCGCTTCACAAAGGACTCCGGTTTGCCGAAAAGCCGCACATCTGTGCCGGGCTCCGCCAGCGCCGCAGCCACACCGTCAAAACCAATACCTTGGGCCTCAACGCCCCCGTAAATCACACTGCTTGCGCCCGGCGCCACCAAAGTTGTGTCGACCGGCAAGCCCAGGAGGGCTCTCGCGTGCAATTCAAACTCACTTTGGCGCTGGGTAATTAACGTCACAAGCCCAGTATCGTGCGGGCGAGGGCTGACTTCCGAGAACCAGACCTGATCTCCTGACACAAAGAGCTCCACCCCAAAAATACCTTGCCCCCCCAAACTATCTGTCACTTGCAAGGCAATTTCTCGGGCGCGCTCCAGTGCTCGATCCGGCATTGCCTGCGGCTGCCAGCTCTCCACGTAATCTCCATCGACTTGGCGATGCCCGATCGGCTCGCAAAAATGCGTCGAAATCTTGCCATCTGCCCCGCGAGCGCGAACGGTCAGCAGCGTGATCTCATATTCAAAATCGATAAATCCTTCAACGATGATGCGTGTGCCGTCCACACGTGCACCCTGCTTGGCAATATTCCAGGCTGAGGCAACGTCCTGAGGGCCTCGCAAGACCGATTGTCCCTTCCCAGAGGAAGACATCACAGGCTTGACCAGGCAGGGGAACCCTACTTTTTGGGTCGCACGCTCAAGCTCCTCGACGGAGTCTGCAAACTGGTAAGGCGATGTGGGCAAGCCCAATTCCTCGGCCGCAAGACGGCGAATGCCCTCTCGATTCATCGTCAACTGGGCTGCCCGTGCCGTCGGGGTCACACGGACCTGACCTGCCGCCTCGAGCTCGACCAGCAAATCCGTCGCGATCGCCTCGATTTCCGGAACGATGATGTGCGGGCGCTCTTGCGCAATCACGGCTCTAAGCGCTTCTTTATCTGTCATGGCGACCACATGTGCGCGATGCGCGACCTGTTGGCCTGGTGCCTCGGGGTAGCGATCTACTGCAATCACCTCAACCCCAAAGCGCTGTAGAGCCATGATGACCTCTTTTCCAAGCTCACCCGAACCCAACAGCATGACCCTCAAGGCCGTGGTCGAGCCTGGAGTGCCCAGACGGGCTTCAAAGGGCGCCAAGGCGGCCGCTGGGGATGCGTTCGATGAGAAGGGGGTCGTAGCCATGGGGATCCTGGTCGCTTTAAATATTAACGATGATGCACCTTGGGACCTTAGCAGATACAAACACCGCACGCCTGAGGGCTGAAACGATTAAAATCGGGCAATGTCTTCTCCTAAATCGTCCGCAGCCTCTGTGCTTGCATCCGCTCGACGCACTCTGGATATCGAAGCCCGTGCGTTAACCGAATTGAATCAGCGCTTGGACACAAGCGTTGAGCAAGCGGTCGCCCTCATGCTCGCATGCAAAGGCCGCGTGGTTGTTTGTGGCTTAGGGAAAACAGGTCATATTGCCCGCAAAATCGCAGCAACCCTTGCCTCGACTGGAACCCCTTCGTTTTTTTTACATGCGGCGGAAGCCGTTCATGGCGATATCGGGATGATCGGCGGGCAAGATCTCTTGGTCGCGGTGTCGTATTCTGGGTCCGGGCAAGAGCTGCTCACCATCCTGCCTGCCGCGCACCGGCTAGGGGTCAAAGTGATTGCGATGACCGGGCACAACGATTCAGAGCTGGCTCGCTTGGCCGATGTCCACCTCGATGTGAGCGTCTCCCAAGAGGCCTGTCCGCTCAATTTGGCGCCGACCGCGAGCACCACCGTCGCACTCGCCATGGGTGACGCCCTGGCCGTTGCCTGCCTTGAAGCACGTGGCTTCGGTGCAGACGATTTCGCACGGTCGCACCCCGGTGGTGCGCTTGGCCGCAGGCTGTTGACGCGCGTGGGCGACGTTATGCGCAGCGCTCTGTCGGTACCCAGCGTCACACAGACCGCTTCGATCTTTGAAGCCCTAGAAGAAATCTCTCGTAAGGGGATGGGCATGACCGCCGTCCTTGACGCAGACGGTCGTGCGATCGGGATTTTTACGGACGGTGACCTGCGCCGCTTGATAGAACGCAAAGGGGATGTCCGCAACCTTACCGTAGCGGAAGGGATGTCCCGCAATCCCCGTCACATTCAGGCTGAGGCACTCGCCGTCGACGCGGCAGTGATTATGGACAGCCACAAACTTACCCAGATGCTAGTGTCGGACGAGCAAGGCAAACTGATCGGCGCCCTGCACATGCACGACCTGATGACGGCCAAAGTCGTCTAAATCACGATGAACAGACCACCTCTCATTCCCCACCCCGCCGAAGCACTTGTGCTCTCCAAAGTCTCCGCCTCCGTCCGGGAGCGCCTTGCGCGCATCAAACTGATGGTGTTCGATGTTGACGGGATACTGACTGACGGCAGCCTTTGGTACGGCGAGCACGGCGAAGTCTTCAAGCGCTTCAATGCGCTCGACGGACATGGCCTGAAAATGCTGGCGGCGAGTGGTGTGAAGGTTGTGCTGATGACTGGGCGCTCTGGTCCGATCGTTGATCGGCGTGCCGCCGAACTTGGTCTCGGAGATGTTCTGCAAAACGTCCGTGACAAAGGAATGGCCATC
>CAIYWO010000303.1 GCA_903929925.1 uncultured beta proteobacterium
AGCCTGCAGTTCGCATCAGTATTTTTTAATGTGGGGACAAGCGGAGGTGACCAAGGTTTGTATCGCCTGGCTCCGTCCCGCAAACAAGCTGACGAGGTGCTCGACAAACGCTTAACCGCTGAATTCAAGGCGGATGCAAATGACAATTTGTATCAGTGGGAATCATCTGGCGATTACGACCCAGCGCCGCATGTCGAAAAAATAAAGGCGCGTGTACTAGCGATTAACTCAGAGGATGATGAACGCAATCCGCCATCGCTTGGGTTGATGGACAAAATACTTGCCCGTATTCCAGGTGCGAAGCTTTATCTCATCCCAGCAAGCCCCCAAACCTCCGGTCATGGCACAACCGCACAGGCAAAGTGGTGGAAGGATCAGGTCGCTGCGTTACTTAAGGATGCACCGACTAAGTAGTCGAGGCTACATCGTGAGCACTGGGATCATGGATAGCACCAAGAGAAGTGCCATGGTCCAGTTGAATACCTTGCGGCGCTGCGGATCGCCCAGTAAACGTTCGAGTCGGGTCCCAAGTAAGACCCAAAGGGCGATGCATGGGAGATTGATGAGAGTGAACATCGCGCAAGTCATCACGATAAATGTCTGAGACGCGTCCGCTGGCATGTAGTTACTAAAGTAGGTGATCGCCATCAGCAGTGCTTTAGGGTTCACCCACTGAAACAAAGCAGCACCAATGAAACCAAGCGGCTGTGATTTCGTTTCACCACGCTTGAGCGGAGACTGGCTCCTTGCGATAGCCCAAGCGAGGTAAAGCAAATAACAAAAGCCAACAACTTTCATTATTTGATAGCCAACAGGAAACGCTTGGAATACTTGTCCGAGGCCCGCTCCCGTGGCGAGTAGCATGACTAGATGGCCGGAAGAAATGCCCAGCATATGTGGGATGGTTCGCTTAAAACCATAGTTCACCCCCGAGCTGAGCAACATCATGTTGTTAGGGCCTGGTGTGATGGAGCTTGCAAAAGCGAACATCGCCATGGCGACTACAATTTGCCAGTCTGTCATTATTAAAAATCTTAAGTATTGCAAAGAGTGCAAGTTAGCATAGATAGCTCTTGACCCATTTGATGCCCCGACGACGTAGCGTGGAGAATGACATTGAAAGTGCGTAGATTTGTACAGTGCGATGTGTTTAGCCCTATTCCCACCCAAGGAAATGGTCTGGCAGTAGTTATCGACGCCGATGGCCTGAGCGATCAGCAGATGCAAAAGTTTGCAGCGTGGACCAATCTTGCAGAGACAACATTTTTACTGCCCCCCTCAGATTCGACGGCAGACTACCGAGTCAGAATTTTTACGCCTGCGCGTGAAATGTTATTTGCAGGCCACCCAACACTTGGTAGCTGTGCAACATGGTTGCACAGCGGTGGTGTGCCGAAGACAGAAGGTCTAGTGCGCCAAGAGTGTGGCGTGGGCATTGTTGATGTCGACGTCTCGCAACCGGGCATCCTTGCGTTTGCTGCACCACCCACAACGATCAAGGAAATGTCTGCAGAGAAGCGCAAGGCAATCATGGCGGCTTTAATGATCCCAGCCTCTGCCATTAGACATACTGCCGAACTATGTAATGGCCCTACCTGGCAATTTTTTGAGCTCACAACGGCTGAGCAGGTGCTGGCACTCGATGCGTCAAAAGTGAGATGGCCAGAATTTTTGGGGATAGGGTTTATCGCACCGCATCCACCCGGGCGTGAGTGCGATTACGAGGTGCGCATGTTGGCGCCTTCGAGTGGGATGAGCGAGGATCCCATCACTGGGTCACTCAATGCAGCGATCGCAAAGTGGATGCAGTCGCAGGGACGTTTGGAGTCGCCGTATCTTGCTGCACAGGGCACTTCAATTGGTCGGGTTGGCCGGGTTACGGTTCGTCCGGATCCTAGCGGCACTGCCTGGATCGGCGGGCAGGTGCATATCCTGATCGATGGACACCTTAATCTTTAATGCTATTTACTACACGCTATGTTGTTGCAGCCTTGAGCGCGAATTGAGCGATTGCGGCTTGAATCTCTGGTTGCTCGCCAATGGCGGTGCTTGATTGAATACGCAACGCCGGATGTTTTTGCCGGGCTTGCTCAAGCAACATTGGGAGATCTTTGCGTACATGACTGCCCACCGCCAGAAAAACCGGCACCACGGTGATTTTTTGTACGCCCTGCATAGCGAACAAGTCGATTGCCTCTGCTAGGGACGGCTCCATACATTCTAGAAACGCAAGTGTACAGACTTGGTCGCTGTCTTTCTGGAGCCGCTCTAACATCGCTTCGAAAGGCTGTCGCCACTGACTGTCGCGCGATCCATGTGCAAAGAGAATCAAGCCATCATGTTTCGGCGCAGTCATAGGCGTTCTAGATCAAATCTTAATGTTGTTCTTTTTGATCACGTCCGTAAACTGAGTACGGATAGAGGTCAAGTACTTAATCGTCTCTGCTTGTGAGCGGAAGTCGATGTCTACTGAAATACGGCTAAACACTTCAACCATATTTGGATCTTGCATCACCTGCCGAACAGCTTTGCTTAAGGTTTCAACAAGCTCAAGTGGCAGTTTTCCGGGCGCAACCAAACCAATCCACGCACCCAAGTTGAAGCCAGGAATATTGGCAACAGTAGCAAGTGGTGGAATGCCAGGCGCAACGGGCGTTCCTTTTTCCAGCGAAACGCCGAGCGCCTTGAGGCGACCGTTGCGTACAAAAGGCATGGTCGCAGCAGCAGTCTCAATGCAGTAAGAGACTCGACCGGCCATCACGTCGGTCAGCGCAGGCGATGAGCCCTTGTAAGGCACGTGAATCGCTTTGATGCCAACGGCGGCATTGAACGCTTCGGCAACGAGGTGAGCAGTGGCGCCTGTACCCGATGACGAGAACGAATACTTATCGGGATTAGCTTTCAGAAGCTTGATGAATTCGCCAGCTGTGTTGGCTGGAAAGTTTGGTTCTGTCACCAAGATGTAGGAGGACAGACCACACATGCCAATGGGCGTCAAATCATTGACTGGGTCGTAGGGTACTTGCTGAAGCAGTGGGCTAATCGAAATCGGGCCAGCTGAACCAGCAAGCAGTGTGTAACCATCAGGGGCGGCTTTCGCGACGTAGTCCGTCCCAATCACTCCGCCCGCGCCAGCTTTGTTATCTGGCACAACGCTCTGACCAAGCACCTGTGAGAGGCCTTGTGCGAGCGCACGGCCCACGAGGTCTGTCGCTTGTCCTGGAGGCCATGGAATCACAAGCTTGATTGGCTTGTTTGGATACTTGGCTTGTGCCAAGCCGACTGAGGGTAGGGACAGTCCGCCCGCCAAAGCAAAACCGGTCGCACCCAGAATGGAGCGACGCGTTGTGTTTGGTGAAGTGTCTAGCGCTTTAATTGAATCGCTAGTCGGTAATTTTTTGTTAGTCATGGGGTCTCCGATTTTCTTTAGCTACTGAAATCAATGATGCAACGCCGCTCAAAATCAACTTGATTCGTCCAGAGATTTACGTACACTGGATCGTAAGCGCCACAATCGATGCGCCATGATATTCGAGAACAGATAAAAATCGGG
>CAIYWO010000304.1 GCA_903929925.1 uncultured beta proteobacterium
CAAATCAAACAAAGCGGCTACTGCGCCTGCCGTATTGAAATCATCATCCATCGCTTCACGAAAAGCGATGGCCTGTGGGGCAGACCAGTCCACCTGCGCAGCAGCAACTGACGGTGTGTTTTGCACGGTTTGATAGAGGCGGTCAAGCGAGAGCTGCGCATCAATCAAATTGTCTGGCGCGTAGTTTTGTGCGCTACGGTAATGGTTGCGCACAATAAAAAAGCGCAACATCTCGGCTTCGCGCGGATTCACGTCGTAGTCCGACGACTCACCAGTACCTTCAGCAGCGCTGCCCTTACCGATCGTTTGACGAATTGTTTTGAAATTACCCAAGGACTTGGACATTTTGTCCGAATCAACCATCAGCGGACCACAATGCATCCACGTATTGGCGAGCGTGCCGCCAAACGCGCCTTCCGTCTGGGCAATCTCGTTTTCATGATGTGGGAATTTAAGATCCGGGCCGCCGCCGTGAATATCCAAAGGCACACCTAAGAGTGCCTTACTCATCGCAGAGCACTCGATATGCCAACCTGGTCGACCCCAGCCGTAAGGTGACTCCCAACGAGTATCGGCGGGCTCGTGCTCTTTGGCGGACTTCCACAGCACAAAATCCAATGGATCGCGCTTTGAAGAAACAACAGCCACGCGCTCACCAGCGCGCAAGTCGTCTAAAGACTTACCGGACAATTTGCCGTAATCCGGAAAGCCACGCACCGCAAAGTTCACATCGCCATCCTCAGCCTGGTAGGCCAGGCCGTTTTGTTCCAGCTGCTTGATAATGCCGAGCATGTCACCAACGTACTCGGTGGCACACGGCTGATGATCGGGGGCCTGTACGCCGAGAGCCCGCTCGTCGGCATGCATCGCCTCGATGAAAAAATCTGTGACCTCAGCGATCCGACGATTGCTCTGGACGGCACGTTTGATGATTTTGTCATCAATATCGGTGATATTTCGCACATAGGTGACCGTCAGGCCTGAGGCTCTCAACCACCGCTGCACGACATCAAAGCTCACCAGCATCCTTGCGTGCCCCAGATGACAGTAGTCATAAACCGTCATGCCGCACACGTACAGCCCAGCCTGCCCCGCTTTAAGCGGAACAAAGGGTCTTTTGGTTCTGGAGAGCGAATCGTAGATCTGGAGCATGCGGTAGGGATAAAAAGGAGCTTTCGGGCCAATACAGGCAAAATACAACGTCTTGCGTTTGGCAACCTAAAAGCAGAGCTAAAATGCGGATCGTCAAGTATAGCAATTGAGGATTGTCCACCTTGAACCTGCCCAAAAGCATTGCGTCCGTTTTAGCCGCTACCTGCCTGGTGGCGGCATGGCCCATGCACGTGCAAGCTCAGACAAACTATCCTGGCAACCCGGCGCGCAACATCAACCCGCTTGCCAACGACCCGGTTGATCCAAACACACGCCAAACACCCCGTCAACAGCTGCCCTCCGCAGTGCCTGGCTCAGGGCCAGAATTAATCATTGGCGACAAGCCGCCCGAGGGTGGCTGGGATGGTCTCGCCAAGGTGCTGGATGCAATTGCACCAGGCATCGACACCAGAATCCCCCTGAGCCCCGCCGAGATCAGTCAGCGTATTGAGGGCTTGATTCGCACAGGTCGACTCAAAGAGGCACTGGACGCTGTAGAAAAACGCCAAGCAGTAGAAGCAAATCGCCACACGCCAGGCACAGACGTACAACTGATGTTCCTGCATGCTCGTCTGCTGACAGAACTGGGTCGACTCCCGGAGGCCGAGGCCATTTATCAACGCATGACCATGCGCTTCCCAGAGCTCCCTGAGCCTTGGAATAATCTGGCAGATCTGTACGTCAAACGGGATGAGCTCGAGCAGGCTCGGCGCGCGCTCGAAATGTCGATCATGATTAATCCGAACTCCCCAGTGACTCAAGCCAATCTGGGCGATGTACAACTCATTCTTGCTCTCAGAGCCTACGAGCGCGCAGTCAAAGCAGGCGCAACCGACTTACGGCCGCGCATCCGTTCCGTCACCGATCTTATTCAATCAAATACAAAATGATCACCTCATCTAATTGGCGGCACGCACTGCGTGCCCTGGCATTTGCAGGACTTCTTCCCTTCTTATTTTTGACCGCCCAGGCGGCACCTCCCTCAACCACGAACCAAAAACAAGGCGTAACCATGAGCACCAACCCACGCGTCAAAATGACCACAAACCACGGCGACATCATCATCTCTTTAGATGCAGCCAAAGCACCCAAAACCGTTGCCAACTTTCTGGCCTACGTCAATGATGGTTTTTTTGATGGCACAATTTTTCATCGTGTGATTGATGGCTTTATGATCCAAGGCGGTGGTTTCGAGCCAGGCCTCAAGCAAAAACCAACTAAAGCACCTGTTGAAAACGAAGCCAACAATGGCCTCAAAAACAACAAGTACACCTTGGCGATGGCACGCACCCAAGATCCGCATTCCGCAACCGCTCAATTCTTTATTAACGTTGCCAACAACGA
The DNA here is from genome assembly GCA_903929925.1 of uncultured beta proteobacterium. GTDB lineage: Bacteria > Pseudomonadota > Gammaproteobacteria > Burkholderiales > Burkholderiaceae_B > Zwartia. The sequence continues at coordinate 2,497 of CAIYWO010000304.1, forward strand.
TTTCCTGAATCACACCGCCCCCACAGCACAAGGCTGGGGCTATGCTGTCTTTGGCGAGGTTGTCGAAGGCAAAGATGTTGTGGACAAAATGAAAGGTGTCGCAACTGGCAACAGCGGTTTTCACCAGAACGTTCCAACGACAGACGTGATCATCACCAAGGCAGCCGTCATTGAATAAGATTGCATTAAACGGGCCCGTGTGGCTCGCCTCCGATGTCCATCTTGGTCAACACACCATCGGGACATCCGAAGCTTTTCGTGACTTTTTAAAACTCGCATCCAAAGAGGCGTCGGCGCTGCTCTTGCCCGGTGACATCTTTGATGCGTGGATTGGGGATGACGTTGCTGTCGTAGCACCGCCCTGGTTAGCCCTCGACCTGATGGCAATCAAAGCCTGCGCCGCAAAAATCCCGGTGTGGCTTGGACGAGGTAACCGCGACTTCCTGATGGGAGAAGCTCTCACAGCAGGGCTCGGCGCGAACCTGCTCCCAGAGCAAGTCTTGGTCACGATTGCAGGGCGCACAATGCTCTTGAGCCACGGCGATGAATACTGCACGGACGATGTAGCCTACCAACAGTTTCGTTCGATGGTGCGCAACCCGGCCTGGCAAAGTGGCTTTTTGGCGAAAAGCATTCCTGAACGCCTGACTCTCGCGGCACAAGCGCGCGGCGAAAGCATGGTGGCCAACCAAACTAAATCAAGCGAAATCATGGACGTCAACGCAGACGCCGTGGCTGCTGCGATCCGGGCCCATAACGTGTCACTGATTGTGCATGGTCACACGCATCGTCCTGGCCGTAACGTTCTGACCGTCGATGGCAATCGCTGCGAACGTTGGGTGCTACCCGACTGGGATTGCGATATCTCGGAAGAAAACCGTAAGCCGCGCGGCGGCTGGATGGTGATCGATGAGGATGGCCTGACTCTGTTTGACCTAACTCCACGTTAGTCCGTCAAGCCTTCAGACGAGGGGGTGAGTTTAGTAATGCGCACCTGGGCGATACGTCGCCCTTCAATGCGCAAGACTTCAAACTTGAAACGCGCATGTGTCGCCTCAAACTCACACTGGTCGCCTCGTGCCGGTAACTGACCAAAGCGCGACAACAAATAACCTGCCAGCGTTGTGAAGTCTTCGTCCTCGTCGACGAGCCCTTCCGTATCAAGCACTTGCTCTAACTGGTGCAAGTCGGCAGCACCATCGACTTCCCATTCATTCTCGCCCGTTGGAACAATATCGGGGGTTTCATCCTCGTCTGGGAACTCGCCTGCGATCGCTTCAAAGACATCGATCGGCGTGACCAAGCCTTGTATGGTTCCGAACTCATCAGCAACAAGCACGAGCTGCCCACGCGAACGCTTAAGAGTATCCATTAACCGGATAATGCTAATGGTGTCGTGCACGATGATGGGCTCGCGCAGGCTCGCGCGACGCACGTTGCCATGTGTCAAAAGATCCGCAATCATTTCTTTTGCACGACCGATTCCCAATACATCGTCTACCGAGCCACGGCAGACAGGGAAGAAACTGTGTGGAACCTCGGCGATTTGTTTTTGAATCAACTGAGGATCATCGTCAAGATTGATCCAGGAAATCTCTGTGCGAGGCGTCATCACGGAGTGAATGGTGCGCTCGGCTAGCGTCAACACACCGCTCACCATGTTGCGCTCTTCGACCCCAAAGGTGACCGGAGCATCTTCGTTCTGAGCGGCCGGTGCCTGCACCACAATATCTTCCGGCAGCGGCTTGCCCAGCATGCGCAGTACTGCTTCAGCTGTACGCTCCCGCATGGGTCGCTTGGATTCAAGCTTTAAACCATTGTGACGTGCGAACTGGTTCAAAATTTCTATCAGGACAGAAAAACCAATCGCCGCATACAAGTACCCCTTAGGTATCTTGAAGCCAAAACCTTCGCCCACAAGCGAAAAACCGATCATCAAGAGAAAGCCAAGGCAAAGCACCACAACTGTCGGGTGCGCATTCACAAACTTGGTCAAGGGCTTGGAGGCGATCAACATGATCAAGACCGCGATCACCACCGCGGTCATCATGACAGCCAGACTGTCGACCATACCAACAGCTGTGATCACCGCGTCCAGCGAGAAGACGGCATCTAACACGACGATCTGTGTCACGATGACCCAGAAACTCGCGTAGACGCGTGCGGTCGTTGCCTGCTGACGATTACCCTCTAAGCGCTCGTGTAATTCGAGTGTCGCTTTAAAGAGCAAGAAAAAACCGCCCAGAATCAAAATCAGATCGCGACCCGACAAACTCACGGGCCCCAGCGTGATCCAGGGCTCTGTGAGCTGGACAAGCCACGACATACCCGCCAAGAGGCCCAAGCGCATGAAGAGCGCCAGCGACAAACCGATGACGCGCGCGCGCTCGCGCTCCGACGGCGGTAACTTGTCGGCAAGAATCGCAATGAAGATCAGGTTGTCGATACCGAGAACGATCTCGAGTATGACGAGGGTAAATAAGCCGACCCAGACTGTCGGGTCAAGCAGCCACTCCATGGAGGGCTCCGAGAGTTTCTAACCTAACAATAGTAGCCGATATTCAAGACCCGCCGCAGCCTGAGGGGCTTCGCACGGCGGGCTTTGCTCATCACGACTTCGCGCGGTCGCCCTGCACCATCCCAAGCATTTGCGTAAAGATCTTAGGGGTTGCAGCAATCACGTTGCCGGATTCCATCCAGGACTGCTCGCCATCCAGATCGCCAATCAAGCCACCGGCTTCCAACACCATCAAGCTTGCCGCGGCCATATCCCATTGCTTTAAGCCAAGACCGCAGAAGCCATCCAATCGACCAACGGCAACGTAGGCCAAATCCAAGACCGCAGAGCCTGTGCGACGCACGCCCGCACAGCCGCGCGCCATTTCTAAAAAGCGCGGTGCTGAGGTTTCGTCTGGTCCGACAGAACCGGGCCAACGGGCACCTAACAATGCATCAGGAAACTTCAGCTGGGAGGATACGCGCATGCGA
>CAIYWO010000305.1 GCA_903929925.1 uncultured beta proteobacterium
ACAACCGTTGTTAGAAAAACTCCACCTTTGGGGTCAGCATCGGTGTCATCGAGCTTGTCTGGAATCAAAATCCATATTGCCATGCCAAGGAAAGAAACACCTAGCACCCAACGCATGACAGACGGACCAAACCAGTTTGTGAGCCACGATCCCACTGCCCCTGCTACGGCATGATTAAGCAACGTCGCGACAAGAATACCCAGAATGATTGGCAGCGGCTTGCGATAACGTGCCGCTAACACCAGCGATAGCAACTGCGTCTTGTCGCCCATTTCAGCGAGAGCCACAATCCCCGTGGACATCAGAAAAGCTTCAATCATAAGAAGCGATCCAGTATGCGACGACTGTTCTTATCAAGAGTCATCATGTCAGCAAGATAGAAACGCATGCCATGGCTGTCCGTGATGATCAACGCCGCACCCACCAAGCGCCGGATGTCCTCTTCGCCTTTTAGTACAAACCTTGTGGCACCGCGATCGGTCGTAACATCCCAGGTACTTGGGGTTGAATAGGTCGAGACGTTCGTAATACTCAAAATCGTCGGCATCACCTCACGCGAGGCGATTTCCTCAAGAATCAGCGTGCGAACATCTTCGGTAAGATCGTCGAGCCGATCAATCCAAACCAGTTCTTTACCTTCCGTGCCCACGAGTGCAACGTAATCATTCGGAGCATGCACGGGGAAAGCGCGCACCGGCAGCACGCCTTCGTGCACCGCGCCATCTGCAAGCGTGAGGACCAGACGTCCTGCCTGATTACGTGTCAGCTGAAGATCCATCAAGCCTGACCTCCAGAGGCTTTACCTTCAAGCGGGGCCTCAGCATCAACCTGCCGCGTCTGCGCCTCGTACAAATCGTAGTAGGCACCGCCTCTGGCCATCAAGTCTTCATGATTACCAATCTCAACAATCGCACCGCGATCAAGCACAACCAAGCGATCCGCCTTGCGCAGCGTGCTCAGACGGTGCGCGATTGCAATCGTTGTTCGCCCTTGAATCAGGTTGTCGAGGGCTTCCTGAATTTCCATCTCGGTGGTTGTATCGACTGAGGACGTCGCTTCATCCAAAATCAAAATACGCGGATCAATCAGCAAGGCACGTGCAATCGAAATCCGCTGACGCTCACCACCTGATAAGGCTTGTCCGCGCTCACCCACTAAAGAGTCATAGCCTTGTGGCAGACGCAAAATAAAGTCATGTGCACGCGCGGCTCGGGCCGCAGAAATAATCTCTTCGCGTGAGGCCTCTGGCTTTCCATACGCAATGTTCTCAGCAATCGTGCCAAAGAATAAAAATGGTTCTTGCAAAACAAGTCCGATGTTGCGGCGATACGAATTCAGAGAATACGAACGAATATCCACGCCATCCACGCGAATACCACCTTCCGTCACATCATAAAAACGGCAAATCAAATTCACGAGTGAGCTCTTGCCGGAGCCACTGTGACCAACCAGACCAATCATTTCGCCAGCGCCAATATTGAGACTCACGTTTTTAAGGACGCTGCGGCTGCCATAGCGAAAACCGATATTACGGATCTCAATCCTGCCTTCCATGCGATCAAGCGGCACAGGCCGCTGTGCATCGGGGACGCTCGAGACGTGGTCCAAGATATCAAAAATACGTTTTGCTCCAGCCGCGGCCTGTTGGGTGTGCGAAACGATACGGCTCATCGAATCAAGTCGCGTATAGAAGCGTGCGATGTACGCCAGGAAAGCAGCAAGCACGCCAACCGTGATGGTGCTCGACGCAACTTGTGAAATCCCGAAAATCCACACTACCAACAAACCAACTTCTGTCAGCAACGTAACGGTCGGCGCAAAGAGCGCCCAGACTTTATTGATGCGATCATTCACACCAAGGTAGCGATCATTGGCCTCACGAAAACGTGCAACCTCACGATTCTCTTGGGCGAACGCCTTCACGACACGAATACCTGGAATCGTGTCAGCGAGCACGTTGGTTAATTCGCTCCAGGACCTGTCCACTTTCTCGAAACCAAAACGCAAGCGATGGCGTACGAGATGAATCAGCCAGAGAATCAACGGCAAAGGAATAAGTGTCGTGACGGCCAACCAGGGATCAATCGAAATCAAAATGCACGCTGTCATCACAATCATCAGCACGTCATTTAAGAAGTCGAGCAAATGAAGCGACAAAAATAAATTGATGCGATCTGTCTCAGCGCCAATACGCGCCATTAAATCGCCCGTGCGCTTGCCACCAAAATACTGCAGCGATAACGTTTGCAAATGCCTGAAAGTGGTTGTGCGCAGATCAGCACCAATACGTTCGCTGACCCACGCTAAAAGATACGTGCGAGCCCAACCAAGCAACCAGGCCAGCAAGGCTGCAACCACGACACCCGTTAAATAAAAGGCGACCAAGTCATAGTCGATCGGCTTGCCGTTCTGAAACGGAATCAAGACGTCGTCCATCAACGGCATCGTCAAATACGGGGGAATCAGCGTCGCCGCCGTAGACAGCAACGTGAGGATCAGACCCACAATCAGTGCACCGCGATACGGCACAGCAAACCGTGCGAGTCGCAAAAGCGCCCAAGTGTCAGTGGGACCAACTGGGTCATCGTCGCACACCGCGCACTCGTCTTGATCAGGAGCGTAAGGGGTGCCGCAGGTCGGGCAGGACGCAGCATCGACCGCGACGACAGCGTCGGGGTTCGCTAATTTTTGCTGAACCACGCCAAAGGAGTCGGTGAGGCGACTCACGGCGGGCGCCATCCCTAGCGTGTGACGCCAAATGGCTAAGCGGTGTCCTTCATTAAACAGTTCAATCGTGCCCACACCAGCATGATCACGATGCTGCAAGGATTGGGTTGCCACGATGTTCCAGGTCAACCAGTCCTGTTGGTTCGGCGCGCGCGCGAGCAGGCGCCGAGACGTCAAGACGATTGCGCCGGTTGCAAAATAAAGCTTTTCGTCTAAATCTGGCTCGAGCCACGCCAAGACGCGTTCGTCAGGCTCGAGCAAAGCCATCGCGGCGCTAGACCAGCCACTTGGCAACGTAATGTTGAGCGGGGACTCTGCAGTTGAGAGTGGTGTCATGTCAGCAGCTCGGTATACCCAGGCCCACAGACCACCCACTTCAACAAAAAGCGGTTCATCGGATGAATTTGGCTAGCTCGGATTATCATTAAACACCGCAAGTATAACGACCAACCCGTCACACAGAGAGCTGTAGGGTCAGCCTAAATGCACCGAGCCCTGTTTTTACTGCGATAATGAGACAAATCCGCAATTGCTGCGGCGCAGCATCATCTCTTACTTTGCCATGAGTCACCGTCACATTACGATCCAGCGTCTGGTTAGTCTCAAAGGACCAAATATCTGGACCTACCGGCCAGTTCTTGAGGCTTGGCTTGATTTTGGTGCTCTCAGCACTCTGCCCTCGCAAACACTAGAAAACGCCTACGCTCGTCTGACTAGCGCGATACCAACTTTATTGGCTCCGGGTGCGGGTATTGAAGCCTCCAAAGGGTTCGCCAAACAGTTTCAAAGCGGCCAGTGGGCCCCTGCTTTGGTTGAACACCTCACGCTTGTCCTGCAACAACTTGCGGGAATGCCAGGTGGCTTTGGTGAAACCCGTGCGACCGACACGCCCAATTTATATAAAGTGATTGTTCGTGCCTGGCACGAGACCGTTACCCACGAGGCACTGAAGTCTGCCATCGCCTTGCTGTCTGGTGCAATCGACGGCTTGGTGCCCCCAGTTGGCCCCATCACGGAAACCTTGCACACCTTGCGCATCAAGCACTGCCTGGGGCCGAGTACGGCTTGTATCGTCGATGCGGCCGACGATCGCGATATCCCTGCAATTCGTCTGAGCGCGGGCAATTTGCTCCAATTAGGGTATGGCATTAACCAGCGGCGTATCTGGACAGCCGAGACCGACAATACAGGTGCGATCGCCGAAACCATTTCACGCGACAAGGACCTCACTAAGTCGCTCCTGCAAGCGTGTGGCGTACCCGTGCCGCTGGGTCAAGCCGTTGAGAGTGCCGCGCAAGCCTGGGAAACGGCCCAAGACATTGGCCTGCCTGTCGTTGTGAAACCGAGTGATGGCAACCACGGGCGCGGCGTCTTTACCAACCTTTCGACAGAAGCAGAGATTCTTGCTGCCTATCCCCTGGCCGAGCAAGAAGGATCCGGCGTCTTAGTAGAGCGCTTTATCGCTGGCTATGAGCATCGGTTGCTCGTGGTAGGCGGCAAGCTGATTGCCGCTGCAAAAGGGCAGCATGCGTGCATCGTGGGCGACGGCAAGCACTCCGTGCGAGCACTGATTGAGTCCCAACTGAACGCAGACCCTCAGCGTGGACGAGAAGAAGACCTTCCTCTGAACTACATCAAGCTCGACTCCGTCGTAGAGCTAGAAATCGCGCGTCAAGGATTCTCTTGGGAATCCATTCCAGCTCTAGGGCGCACCGTTGTGATCCAGCGCAATGGCAACGTTGCGATTGATTGCACGGACGAGGTGCATCCTGATATTGCCTCAACGGTGTGCACCGCGGCTCGGATCGTAGGGCTGGACATCGCAGGCATTGATCTCGTTGTTCAAGACATCTCGCAGCCCCTCATCGCGCAACACGGGGCAATCGTGGAAGTGAATGCTGGTCCTGGATTACTGATGCATCTCAAGCCTGCCATCGGACAGGCGCGCCAGGTGGGTCGCGATATCGTTGGCTATACCTTCCCGCCAGGTGACATGGCACGGGTGCCAGTCGTTGGCATCACGGGCACCTACGGCAAGAGCATGGTCGGCAAGCTTCTCTACCACCTCCTGTGCCTACACGGCTGGAATACCGGTCTGTCGACCACCGAAGGTCTGTTCGTCCAACGACGTAAACTACACGCAGGCAATAGCGCTAATCACGAAAACGCCAGACGCGTCCTCCTTAACAGAGAAGTACAAGCCGTTGTCCTAGAGAACGGCGCCAAGCAAATTCTGAGCGAAGGACTAACTTACGAGCGTTGTGAAGTCGGCATCATCACCAACATCGACTGGAATCAGGATCTGTCAGAGTACAAGATCTTTTCGCCGCTTGAGCGCAGCGATATTTATCGCACACAGATGGATGTCGTGTTGCCCTCTGGTATGGCGGTATTGCTGGCCGATGACCCTCAGCTGCTTGCTCTATCGCAGTACTGCGATGGGCAAATCACTCTGTTTAGTAAGTCCGCCTCGACCCCTGCCCTCACCGCCCACGTCGCTGCTGGTCATCGGGGAGTCTTCATGGATCACGGACAACTTGTGATGGCCGAGGGTGCGCGGCGCCACAACCTGTGCAACATGTCTGCAATTGCCTGCACCGCGCAGGCGCAAGACCATCAACAAATCTGTAATGTGCTGGCTGCGGCGGCGGCTGCCTGGGCGCTTGGGGTATCAATCGAACTCATTGAAGCCGGGCTCTTAAGCTTTAACCCAAACACGGCCCTACCCTCATGACCGACTGCACTCACTGCGCTAATATTCCGCCATTGCGGTGAGCATCGATTTTTCCACAGGAAAACAAATGGAAGTTTCTCGTATTCGTGCATTGCGTGGCCCTAACTTGTGGAGCAAACATACTGCGATCGAGGCGGTCGTCACGTGCGCAGGGCCCGAGGCTGATCTCGACCAGATCCCAGAGTTTGTCACGCGCCTACGGGCTCGATTTCCTGATGTAAAGCCTCTTCGCCCCTTTGGTCATAAAGATCCAATCAGTGTGGCGCATGCACTGGAGGCCGTTGGCTTGGGACTGCAAGCTGCAGCGGGCTGCCCCGTCGCATTCGGACGGACGATCGCAACACCTGAGGCGGGTGTTTTCCAGATCGTTTTTCAGTATACCGAGGAGCCTGTCGGCCGACTAGCCATGGAGCTGGCTGAGGCGTTGTGCCTAGCCGCCCTGACCGACCAACCATTTGATATCAAACTCGCACTCTCCAAATTGCGTGAACTAGACGAAGACGTACGTCTTGGACCTAGCACAGGCTCGATCGTTGACGCAGCGCTTGCGCGTGGCGTGCCATATCGTCGCCTCACTGAAGGCAGCCTCGTGCAATTCGGCTGGGGCAGTAAACAGCGACGCATTCAAGCGGCGGAAACAAGTAATACCAGCGCCATTGCTGAAGCGATCGCACAAGATAAAGATCTGACGAAGATGCTTCTTGAGGCTGCAGGCGTTCCTGTGCCCTCAGGCTTCGTCGTGTCGGACGAAGACCACGCCTGGGAAATCGCCAACAAAATCGGACTGCCTGTTGTCGTTAAGCCCCGCGATGGTAATCAGGGCAAAGGTGTAGCAGTCAACATCGAGACACGCGAACAACTGGCAAAAGCCTTTGCGGTTGCGAGCGACATTAGCCGGGACGTCATTGTCGAACAATACATTCCTGGTCACGACTTCCGGATGCTCGTGATTGGTAACAAACTCATCGCTGCCGCACGTCGAGACCCGCCTAATGTGATCGGCGATGGCACGCACACGATTGCCCAACTCGTCGACCAGGTTAACCAAGATCCCCTCCGCGGCGATGGCCACGCGACAGCACTAACCAAGATTCGCTTTGACGATATTGCGATTGCAACACTAGCCAACCAAGGCTTGACATCGCAATCCGTTCCTGAAAAAGGCAAACGGATTCTTTTACGTAACAACGCGAACTTGAGTACGGGCGGAAGCGCGACCGATGTTACGGATGAAGTCCATCCAGAACTGTCAGCACGCATTGTCACGGCAGCTCAAATGGTCGGACTAGATATTGCTGGTGTAGACCTCGTCGCCGAGACCGTTTCTAAGCCGATGGAAGAGCAACGTGCCGGCATTGTAGAAATCAATGCGGCACCTGGACTGCGAATGCATCTGAGCCCTTCCTTTGGCAAAGCGCGCCCCGTCGGTGAGGCGATCGTCTCAACGATGTTCAGCGAAGGCGACAATGCACGCATACCCGTCGTGGCCGTCGCAGGAACAAACGGCAAAACGACAACAGTGCGTCTGACTGCCCACCTGATTGGCGCGAGTGGCAAGCGTGTCGGG
>CAIYWO010000306.1 GCA_903929925.1 uncultured beta proteobacterium
CCACCGGAGATGATCGCAGGAATTGCTGCGGCGAAGGTGAGAAGGAAAAAGAATTTCACCAATTCGAAGCCGCTCTTTGTCGCAAGTTCCTCTGCGCCCATCCAGAAGTTCAAGCCATAGGCCAGGCTATAACCTATAAAGAAGTACGCGATCGTTGAGACGGAAAAATCGACGAGGATCTTGACCAGTGCATTCACCTGGTTTTTTTGCCTGACCGTGCCAAGCTCAAGAAAAGCAAAGCCGGCATGCATCGCGAGAATCATAATTGCGCCCAAGAGGATGAAGAGGGCGTCGATTCCTGTTTTAATGTTTTCCACGTTGATTCCGTATAAAAGTGGTTAGCTCAACCAAACCGGGACTAAAATTTGCGCACCATGTTAGCGCAAATGCTTGCTGCACAAGGCTTTGAGGCTCGTATTCCATTAGAGTTTTGCTTAGAAATTCACCATTTTGGTGCAACAAAAATAATCAGGAGAGCGGTAATGCCAAGCACTTATCAAATCGCAACGATCGAGGGCGACGGGATCGGTCCGGAAGTGTGTCGTTCAGCCGTGACGGTACTGAAAGAGGCTCTCGGAGAGGGGGTTCTGTCATTTGATGATTTTCCTGGAGGTGCATCGCATTACGTGAAGTCTGGGCAGGTTCTTCCGCCGGATACGTTCGAGGCTTGTAAGACAGCACACGCGATGTTGCATGGTGCCGCGGGCCTGCCGAATGTGACTTACCCGGACGGCACGGAAGTCGGCAACGACTTGCATCTCCAGTTGCGTTTCAAGCTGGACCTCTATGCCAATGTGCGCCCGATTAGGTTGTACCAAGGAGATTTTTCTCCGCTCAAAAATCGTCAAGCTGGTGATATTGACTACGTCATCGTTAGGGAGAACACCGAGGGCTTGTATGCAAGTCGCGGCGCAGGTGTGTTGCTCCGTGGCGAGGTGGCGACAGATACCTTGGTGTTGACTCGAAAGGGGTGTGAGCGCATTGCGCGATTTGCGTTTGAGTTGTCACGCAAGCGCAATGGAGCACCCTCTGATCACAAACGACGCATGACGGTCTGTGACAAAGCGAATATTTTGCGGAGTTATGCCTTCTTTCGGTCGGTATGTGATGATGTAGCGGCTGACTACCCGGATGTCGCGATCGACTACGCGTATGTCGATGCCATTACCGTGCACTTGGTCAAACGTCCTGAGTTTTATGATGTGATCGTGGCAGAAAATCTGTTTGGCGACATTATTTCTGACTTGGGCGCAGCCACGGTCGGTGGGATGGGGATTGCTCCTTCCGGCGAGCTTGGTGATAACCATGGTTTGTTTCAGGGCGCACATGGCTCGGCGCCCGATATCGCTGGTCAAAACATCGCCAGCCCCTTGGCCACAATCTTGTCTGGATCCTTCATGCTTCGCTGGTTAGGTGACCGGCATTCTGACTCGCGCTTGACCGAGGCAGCCCATCGCGTCGATCGGGCCGTCGAGCTTACTTTGGCTCAGGGCAAGGCAATCCCAAGGGATTTGGGCGGGCTAGCCTCCTGCTCTGAAGTGACTCAGGAAATTTGTCGAAATTTGAAGTAGTGCGCGGGACCAAGGACGTACTGAGGTTTACCCGTATAAAATGACAGGTTCGAGCATAAAGGCTGGGATTTTTCATGATCAAAGCGGTAGCGGGTGAAACAATCGTTTTACACAGGTCCTCGTATGTGGGGCTGCTAAGAAAGATCCTCACCTCGGTATGCCTGTTGGTCGTGACGCCAGTCGTCTTGTCGCAAGGCGCTCCGGCAGGGGCCCTACCCGTGTCGGTCATAGAGGTGCGCCCAACTTCCGTGCCAAGCATGATTGAGGTCACTGGACAAGCTGAGGGTGCGAAAGAAACCGAAGTGCGCGCACGGGTAAACGGAATTTTGCTGCAGCGACTTTTCGTGGAGGGCTCAACGGTTAAGGCGGGTCAACCGCTTTTTCAAATTGATCCCGTTCCTTTCCAAAATGCCTTAGATGAAGCGCAAGCGCGCGCGAAGCAAACTGAACGGGAAGCTGCACGACTTAAAAAGCTTTTCAGCCAACAAGCAGTTAGTCGGAAAGAATTCGATGATGCAACGTCTTTAAACGAGATCGCGCAAGCAACGCTCAAGACCGCCAAACTGAATCTTGCATGGACGACCGTGACGGCCCCCGTTGATGGTGTTTCTGGGCGGGCGTTACGTTCAGAGGGGCATCTCATCACAAGTACGGGTGATGCGGGCTGGCTCACTTCAATTTATCAAGTTGATCCGATTTGGGTGCGCTTTGGATTGTCCGGTGCGGATGCCGCACGACTGCCAGCGGGGCGCGCAGATGCTCCGATCGACGCGCCCGTTCAACTGCTCTTGGGTAATGGACAAGCCTATGATCAGATGGGGAAGTTGAATTTTCGCTCTGTGTTTATTGATCCTAAGTTAGGGACGCAACAACTAAGAGCCGAGTTTCCGAATCCGCAGCGCAAAATTCTGCCCGGTCAGTTTTTGCGCGTGAAAATCACGACGGGTACTCTTGATAACGTGTTTCTCGTACCTCAGCGCGCGGTGATTCAAAACGAGCGCGGATATATGGTGTGGACTGTCGGTAGTGACAATAAAGTGATCCCGACTCCGTTAAAAATGGGTAACTGGTTGGGACAGAATTGGGTCGTGTTGTCGGGGCTAAAGCCGGGTGATCGCGTTGTCGTCGATCAAATTATTAAAATCCGGCCCGGCGCGTCAGTAAACCCTAAGGTTGTTCCGCTTGAGACGCAGCCTCAAGCTCCTAAGGAAACTCGATGAGCCTTTCGAGTTTTTTTATTGGACGGCCTATTTTTTCGGCCGTTATCTCGATCACGATCGTGATCGCTGGGTTGATGGCCGCACGTGGACTGCCTATTGCTCAGTATCCGCAAATTGCGCCGCCGACCGTCATTATTACGGCGAACTACCCTGGTGCTTCAACCGAGACCTTGACTCGAACTGTTGCTGGACCCATAGAGGAGCAGCTCTCTGGTGTCGAAAACCTTTTGTATTTTAATTCTGTTGCACAGTCCAGCGGTACGTTAGTGATTACGGCAACCTTTGAGGTCGGCACAAACATTGATACTGCGACGGTTAACGTCAATAACCGTGTGAAGATTGCTGAGCCTCGCTTACCTGACGTCGTGCGTCAATATGGTGTCACTGCGCAAAAGCGTTCGAACGATATCTTGATGGTCGCTGCGATCACGTCACCTAAAGATGAGTACTCCAATCTCTTCTTGTCAAACTACGCGCTTGTTAATGTACTGGACGAGTTAAAGCGTTTGCCGGGTGTTGGTGATGCCGCGGTATTAGGCGCAAAAGATTACGCAATGCGTATTTGGTTGATGCCGGACCGTATGGCGCAACTTGGCCTAACGGCCCCGGACATTGCTTCTGCAATCGCCGCGCAAAACAAACAGAACGTTGCTGGAAAGATAGGTCAAGAGCCGGCACCGGATGGGCAACAGCTTGTCTACACCGTCACGGCTAAGGGACGACTAGCGACGCCCGAGCAATTTGGTGAAATTGTTATTCGGTCGACAGGTGCGGGCGGCGTGTTGCGTTTGAAAGACGTTGCACGCGTTGAACTCGGTGCGGCGGATTACGATGCAAACACAATGTTGGTCGGTAAGCCCGTTGCGCTGGTAGCGACCTACCTGCAGTCCGGTGCAAATGCGCTTGAAGTTGCAGAGAGTGTGCGTAAAAAGATGCAGGAACTTGAAAAGAAGTTTCCCCCAGGCATCGAGTATGTCATTCCGTTTGATACGACAAAATTTGTGACGGCATCGATTAACGAAGTCATCAAGACGCTTGCTGAGGCAATGGTCTTAGTTGCGCTTGTTGTGTTTGTCTTTTTACAAAACTGGCGTGCGACACTGATCCCGCTAATCGCGGTTCCAGTATCGTTGATTGGTACGTTTGCTGGGTTGTGGGTGTTTGGCTTCTCGATTAACACCCTAACGCTCTTCGCGATGGTGTTGTCGATTGGTATCGTGGTCGATGATGCGATCGTCGTGCTCGAAAACGTTGAGCGTTTGATGGCTGAGCGTCAGTTGTCTCCGAAAGACGCTGCCTACGAGGCGATGCGTGAGGTGTCCGGTGCGGTTGTCGCGATCGTGTTAGTGCTGTCTGCGGTATTCATCCCTGTTGCGTTTCTTGGTGGTATTGCCGGTAAGCTCTACCAACAATTTGCTGTGACAGTTGCGTTGGCCGTTGTGTTGTCGGGTGTTGTCGCCCTGACGCTTACCCCAGCGCTCTGCGCTGTGCTGCTCAAACCCGGTCACCACGAGCCTCGTGCATTTCGCTGGTTTAATCGGGCCTTTTCCTCTTTTACAAATGGGTACACTGGTTTAGTTAAGCACACGTTGCATCACCGTATATTGGGGGCGTCGGTTTTTGGTGCGATCGTTGTAGGTTGTTTTGTCATGTTCCGAATGGTCCCTGGAGGCTTCGTCCCGCCTGAAGATCAGGGCTATTTAATTAGCGCACTGGTTTTGCCAGATGGGGCGAGTTTGCAGCGTACGCAACAAACTGGAGATGCTTTTCAAAAGAAAGTTGCGCAGGATCCGGGTGTTGCTCGGGTGTTCGTGATTGCGGGGAACGACATCATTGGCGGCGGACGCCGCACAAACGCCGGTACGATCTTTATTCCACTTAAAGATTGGGATCAGCGCGAATCCTCCTCGGATCAACTTGCGAAAAAATTTACCGGTTTGGGCATGACGCTGCCAGACGGAATGGCGTTGGTGTTCAATCCACCACCTATTCGGGGCTTGGGTTCAGCCGGAGGCTTTGAGTTCTACGTGCAATCAAAAGGCGAACCGTCTGTTGCGAACCTAGCCCTCGTCACCAATAACTTTATTGAAGAGTTAAAGAAGCAGCCAAAACTAACTGGCATCAATACTTTTTTTAGACCAACATCACCGCAGTTGTATGTTGAGGTTGATGAGGCTAAAGCTCTCTCATTGGGCATTCCTGTAGCGGATGTTTATTTCAGCCTTCAGGCGTTGATGGGTTCTCTGTATGTCAACGACTTCAACTTAAATGGGCGCACTTATCGCGTGCAGATGCAAGCGGACTCCCAATATCGTGCTACGCCTACTGACCTCGGACAAATCTATGTGCGAGCCGATAATGGCAGCATGGTGCCGATCTCCGCGTTAACCACTGTGTCGACCCTTGTTGGTCCGGAACAGCTCGAGCGGTTCAATGGTTTTCTTGCAGCGAAGGTGCTTGGAAGCGCGGTTCCTGGTGTGAGCTCAGGTGAGGCGATCGATTTGGTGCAAGGTGTGGCAAACGCAAGTCTGCCTAATGGTTACGAACTGGCGTGGGCGGGCCAAGCCTATCAGCAGATCCGAACAGGCACCGCTTCCGGACTCGCCTTTGTATTTGGCATCATCATGGTGTTTTTGATTTTAGCTGCGCAATACGAGCGCTGGTCGTTGCCGATTGCCGTTCTCTTAGCGGTGCCATTCGCATTATTCGGTGCATTACTTGCAGTTCTCGTGCGATCGATGCCCAATGACATCTATTTTCAAATTGGTTTGATTGTGTTGGTTGGATTGTCTGCCAAGAATGCGATTTTGATTGTGGAATTCGCAGCGCAAAAGCGAGAGCAAGGTCTCAATAGCTTCGACGCAGCGATGGTCGCAGCCAAGCTGCGGTTCCGACCGATTGTGATGACCTCGCTCGCCTTTATTTTAGGGGTCTTCCCCCTAGTCATTTCAACGGGTGCTGGTGCTGCGGCCCGTAAATCAATGGGGACGGGTGTGTTTGGTGGGATGTTGGTGTCGACCTTCATTGCAACGATATTTGTACCAATGTTCTATACCTGGTTGTCACGCAAGCAAGTAACAGCAAGCCAGCAGACTCTTGAGGTGTCGGGCGAGGCCGCGGAACGTGATGGTGGAGACAAGCGATGAATCCGTTGCGTTCTTTGTGTTCGATCTTGGTTCTGTTGGGGTTGAGCGGTTGTTTGTTGGGACCTGATTACAAGCGCCCAGACATCCCGCTACCAAAAGATTTCAACACAGGTGAGGTCTCGACTACTGCTGCACCGGTGAACATCTCGACCGGTTTAGCGGTTAAGAAAGACTGGTGGACCCAATTTGGGGATAAGACGTTAGATAGTCTTGTCGAAACAGCACGTCTTGAGAATGCTGATATACAAATTGCGCTGGGACGTTTAGCGCAAGCAGAGGCGTTAGCTCGACAGGCGGGCGCTGCGCAGTATCCAACGCTTAACATGACAGGCGCTGGCACACGTGCTTCGACGGGAACCTCGGTGAGCCCGACAGGTATTGGTTTGCAGACGAACACCTCCCAGCTTGGTTTGGCAACCTCCTATGAGCTGGACGTGTGGGGAAGGGTTCGGCGTAGTATCGAAGCAGCGAGTTCACTTGCGACGGCAAGCGCCTACGACCGGGATAGTATTGCACTGACTATTTCAGCGTTAGTGAGCAACACCTATATGCGCCTGCGGTCTTTGGATGCGCAGATTATCGTCGTGAGTAATTCTGTGCAGACACGCGCGGACACGTTGCGCGTTGCCCAGGCAAAATTGGCAGGTGGGTTGGTTTCGCCGATTGATGTGAATCAGGCGCTTGCTGCGCGTTCGTCATCCCAAGCAACGTTGTCTGAACTTAAGCGTCAGCGCGCAATTGCTCAAAATCAGCTTGGGATTTTGACG
>CAIYWO010000307.1 GCA_903929925.1 uncultured beta proteobacterium
GATTTGCCCACGGTACCCGAAGACGCTGAGATCTGGCAGCGCGTGACCTCCACGCGCGAGAACTGCTTAGGCCAAGACTGCCCCAATGTACGTGACTGCTTTGTATTAAAGGCGCGGCGACAGGCTCAAGAGGCGGATGTGGTGGTGATCAATCACGCGCTGTTTATGGCCGACCTGATGCTGCGCGACGAAGGCGTGACAGATCTTCTACCCGCAGCGGATACGGTTGTTTTCGACGAGGCGCATCAGCTCCCCGATACGGCGACGCGCTTTTTAGGTTCGAGTGTTTCGACGCATCAATTATTAGATTTGTGCCGCGTGATCGAGACTGCCGGTCTGGCCCATGCGCGTGAACTGACGAACTGGTCTGAGCAAGCGCGGGGACTAGAACAAGCCACACGCGAATTGCGCTTGAGCTGCGCCGCACTTGAAAACATGCCGTCTCGTCGTGTGACGTTCGACGCGTTTCCCGAACCCGCTGCGTTTGATCTTGCGCGTGATGCCTTGCAGGCGGCACTGGATGCGGTGGGTCAATTACTGTCCAGCGTAGAAGAAAAACATCCCGATCTGACGGCTGCTGCGCGCACCGCGCGCGAATTAAGCGAGCGCTTGGCGCAGTGGGGGCAGCCCGGACGTGGCATGCGCGCCGACTCACAGGATCTGCATCAAGTTGTTCGATGGGTCGAGCTAGGCCTGCATCATGTGCGCTTACATGCGGCCCCTTTGTCTGTGGCCGAGGCCTTCTCGCGCTATCGACAAGGTGGGCAAGCCTGGATCTTTACATCAGCCACGTTATCGGTGCATGGTGATTTCTCTCACTTCACTGAGCGGCTTGGGTTGCAAAGTGCCGAGACGGTGCGCATGGAGTCCCCGTTTGATTATGCCAATCAAGCCATGTTGTTTGTCCCGCAACATTTACCTGCACCGCAGTCGTCAGAGTTTCTTCCGGCGTTTGTGGAGCAGTTGATGCCCTTGATCCAGGCCAGTCAGGGTGGTGCCTTAGTTTTGTGTACAACCTTGCGCGCCGTCGAACGCGTAGCGGCCCTGCTGGCGGATGCCTATGATCGAGTCGGTTTGTCTTGGCCCATCATGCGGCAAGGCAACGGCACACGGCGTGATTTGCTTGAACGTTTTCGAACCCTCGATCACGCTGTGTTGGTGGGGAGCGCAAGTTTTTGGGAAGGCATTGATGTGGCGGGTGATCGCTTGACGTTGGTAGCGATCGATAAGCTGCCCTTCGCGCCTCCTGACGATCCCGTGCTTGAGGCCCGCTTGCGTGCATGTCGCAGCCGTGGTGGAAATCCTTTCATGGAATATCAATTACCCGAAGCGGCGATTGCGCTCAAGCAGGGCGCTGGCAGACTGATCCGAAGCGAAACCGATTGGGGCGTGCTGATGGTGGGTGATACGCGCCTAGTGGACAAGCCCTATGGCAAACAGCTGTGGCGTGGACTGCCGCCGTTTGCGCGTACTCGGGACCTCGAGGAGGCCGTCCAGTTCTTTACCCGTCACACAGAGCGTGACGAGTAAAAAAAGGTTCCACGACTTGGCGAACTAAGAGCCTCAGAAGAGTCTTAGAGGGTTCCAGAAGCTGTAGCGATCAGGGAAACCTTCGCTAATCAGTTTGGTTTTCGGGAAGTTTTGCAACAACACACGTTCAGTGTCGTCGCGCAGGTCTTTCATGCCTAGTTTTTCATAGGACTTCATCATCACATACAGTGCGGTTTCTGCTGAAGGCACGCCCTGGAAATCCGTAATGACTACTTGTGCGCGGTTGATGGCGGCGACGTAGGCATAACGTTCATAATAGAAGCGAGCCACGGCTGTTTCGTTATCTGCCATGGTGCTGACTAGCCAGGCCATGCGCTTGCGGGCATCTGGTGTGTAGCGACTCTCTGGGAAGAGCGTGATGAGTTCATTGAACGAAGCGAAGGATTGACGCAATGCGCGTGGGTCACGTTCGCCGGGTTTTTGACGCGTAATCGTTGAAAAAATCGCGCTTGGAGGTGTGAAGTTAATCAGGCCTTTAAGGTATAGCGCGTAATCCGTGAGGGGGCTTGATGGGTACTGTTGCTGAAACCTACCGAGCGCGGCGAGTGCGAGCTCGGGCTCTTTGTCTTTCCAGTGACAGTAGGCCAGATTGACAAGCGACTGTTGCGCATATAAACCAAATGGGAAGCGTGATTCGATCGCCAGAAAGCGTTCTTTGGCGATACGCCAATTCGCTTCGTTCATTTCGGTTTTTCCGTCTTGGAACAGGCGCTCAGCGTTCCAGTTGGAGGTTGGGTCGTATTCGGGCTGGGATGTCCCGCAGCCGACAAGCGCGAGCACAGAAAATACTAGCAATAGCCGGCTAAGGAAGGTGGTGGCTCGGGAAGTCCAGAGCAAAGAAAAAGTGGGCAGACCCATCACAAAATGATCCTTGGTGTTAGCATTCTGTGCTGAGTATAAGACGAGTCCCAATGCCTGATACGCCTATTTCTGATGATGGTCTGCCCGATGACGAGC
>CAIYWO010000308.1 GCA_903929925.1 uncultured beta proteobacterium
CTGCCCCATCACGGGCATACTTAACTCCTCTGAAGCATCACTTTCTGCGAGGCTCTTTATCAGAAAAACAGGTCAAAACAAGCTGCCAGCTGCCAGTTCGGCGCGCACCTGAGGACACCTGTCAACGGCGGTTGGATTCACGCATCCAACGCCGCAGCAGCATCAAAAAATTCCCTTGCGCGGGATTCGTTCCTTCATCACTACGACGAAGCCCCAAAACTCCTTAAATCACAACCTCAAATCTGTGCCATTGGTGGTGGCTGACGGGGGACAGACCCAAATATCGTGAGGCGATTGCCCCGCAAGGTAGCTATCATAAGCTTGATGCAATCCGGCCTCAAAGTAGCGGGTGTAGCGTTTGGTATCAAACAGTGGGTACACCCGTCGATTGACGGAGAGCTTTGCCTTGATTTCTGAAAGCCTGATCGGATCGGTGGCCAGCGCGAGTATCAATGCCTCGTAGGCATCTTCCGTTTCCGTGATCAGTTCAGGCAATCCTATCGCAGTCAGTAGGCTGGCGGACACGCGCGCGGCAAATTGCTGCCCGACCTTGGTCACTACAGGCAGTCCAGCCCATAGCGCATCGCTCGCAGTGGTGTGGGCGTTGTAGTTGAACGTGTCGACAAACAGGTCGGCATGTTTGTGACGCGCAAGGTGCTGCGCGTGGACAGCCTTGTCGGCAAAGACAAGTCGTTCTGGCGCAATGCCGCGAGAGACTGCCTCTTGCCGCAGATTGTGCTCGCACCATCGGTTCGCTCTCAGCAGCCAGAGAACACTACCCTTAACCTTGCCGAGCAATCGCATCCAGATATCGAACTCACAAGGGCTTATCTTGTAGCTGTTGTTGAAGCAGCAGAAAACAAAGCCGTCCTCCGGTAAGCCGAAGTCGGCTCGGGTCGTAGTGGTTGCGGCGATCTCGCGAGTGTTGTCGTTGGGCTGGTAACTGTGCGGTAGATAGATAACGCGTTCGCTGTGATGCGAGCGCTGATCATCTGGAATGACGATAGGGTCGGCAACGATGTAGTCGATGAAATCAGCCCCCATCGAGCCCGGGTAGCCAAGGAAGTTGATCTGGATTGACGCCAGACGATGCTGAAACAGGTCCGAACGCGTATTCGTCGTATAGCCTTTGAGGTCGATCGCAATATCAAGCCCATGCGTTCGCGCCAAATCGGCAATAGCATGGGCCGACAGGTCGCTCACATCCACAAAATGGCCTACGTCACTTTCTGCCCGCTCGCGCCATTCGCCTGACTTGCTGCGCCCGTAGCTGTAGGCGTAAACTTCGAATTGCGACTTGTCATGTTCACGCAGCAACCCCGCCATGAGGTAGAGTGTGGCATGATTGTGGAAGTCTGCACTGAAATAGCCAACGCGCAAACGCTCTAGCTTGACACGAGGTCTGGCAGCCAAGGGATGCTTCGTCGACGTGTATTTTTCGGCCGCCCATTTGCGAGAAAAGCGCAGTTGCAATGCAGCGTTGTCCGCCAACGAAAGCATGGTGAAGGGCGATATCGCATTTTTCTGGGTCGCCAATCGAGCGCAAGCTGAAGCCGGCCAGTCGTAGCCCC
>CAIYWO010000309.1 GCA_903929925.1 uncultured beta proteobacterium
GCGCGGTCATTGTGAAACACCCGAAAGCTGACTTCGGGAAAGGCCAGTGCGATACGTTCGATCGCATCAATACAGTGCCCGAACTCAGTTGGTTCGGCACGCAGAAATTTACGCCTTGCTGGGACTGCATCAAACAGATATTTGACTTCGACGGTCGTGCCCTGAGCGCCAGCTGCGGCAACTGGGCTCGCGCTTCCTGGTGCGAGGCTCCAGGCGTGATCCGCGTCACGCGTGCGAGAAATCAGTGTGAGTTGCGAGACGGCAGCAATTGAGGCGAGCGCTTCGCCTCTAAAGCCCATTGAGTGCACAGATTCGAGTTCATCGAGAGAGGTGATTTTGCTCGTTGCATGACGCGTCAAGGCTAGCGCAAGCTCATTCGGCGGGATTCCAACGCCATCATCGATAACTGCGATGCGTCTGATGCCACCCGCTTCGAGGCGAATTTCAACCGACTGCGCACCCGCGTCGACGGCGTTCTCGACGAGCTCTTTGAGCACCGAAGCGGGTCGCTCAATGACTTCACCCGCTGCAATTTGGCTGATGAGTAAGTCGGGAAGGGCGCAGATAGGGCGGCGGTTCGGCATGATGGGCGCAACAAACGTGAAGCCCCTATTTTAGAGCTATGTCGAGGCCCTTGACGCTAAAAGCTAACGCGAGGCGATCAAGTGTGGATTTGCGACAAAGAAACGTGTAATGCCGCTGTGTAGGGCCTGCGCAAACTTATCTTGCGAACCTTGGTTGCGCAGCATACGTTCTTCTTCTGGATTGCTGATAAATGCCGTTTCGACCAAGACAGACGGCATATCCGGTGCTTTGAGCACGGCAAAGCCTGCAGATTCAACTTGTGGCTTGTGTAAACGATAGACGTTTTTGAGTTCGTCGAGCATCCGGGTTGCCAGGTTGGTTGAGTCCTTAATTTGTGCCGTGGTGGACAGATCAAGCAAAATCTTTGCAACGTTTTGATTTTGGACATTCAGGTTTACGCCACCAATCAAGTCCGCCGCGTTTTCCTTCTGCGCAAGCCAGCTCGCGGCTGTGCTCGACGCACCTCGGTCAGACAAGACGTACACCGAGCTGCCGCCAGCCGTTGGCCGCACGAAGGCGTCTGCATGGATAGAAACAAATAAGTCCGCCTTGACGCGTCGGGCTTTTTCAACGCGCACATGTAAGGGCACGAAGTAATCGCCATCACGCGTCAGATAGGCGCGCATACCAGGCGTTGCATCAATGCGTGCCTTCAATTTCTGTGCAATGGCAAGCACAACATCTTTTTCGTACGTGCCGCCCTTGCCGATTGCGCCAGGGTCTTCGCCGCCGTGCCCCGGATCGAGCGCTATGGTGATCGTGCGCCCACGTCGGTTGTTTGGCTGTGGCGCTACTTTGGCTTCGAGTGGTGGTGCAATCGAACTTGGTATGACAGGCGTTGCTGCCATGCCTGAACCCTTTGGGTTGCGTCCGATGTCTTCAAGAATACGTGCCAATGGATCTTCTTCCATTTTTTGCGGATTCTTTTTTAGAAGCGCAGCGAGTGGATCCTGCGCATTCTTTGGGTACAAATCTAGCACCAGCCTGAACTTGTAATTACCAACAGGTTTGAGCGTAAAGACTTGTGGTGCGATTGCCTGCTTGAGGTCGAAAACAATCCGCACAACGTTAGAGCGATTCTGCGCAACACGCAGAGAGCGAATGTATGGATCATCAGGTCGAACTTTACGCACGAGTTCGTTGAGCGCAGGGTTGACATCCATACCTTGAATATCAACGACCCTGCGGTGCGGGTTTTCAAGCGTGAAATGCTCTGCGCGCAATTCGCTGTCGAGCTCAAGCGTCACGCGCGTGTACTCGTCAGCAGGCCAAGTGCGCACGGCAAGTAGTTGCGCGGCCATTGCAATGCGTGGGATAACGGGAAGCAATAGAAGGGTCGTGGCGGCGCCTAACAGGCGACGTCGGCTTAGCGCTCGTTTGTCTGACAGTTCACTGTCAGTAGAGGAGGCAAAGCGTTGATCCATGAAAGCCCTTTTTCTGAACACGCACTAAGTGTGGCTGAGCGGCCTAATCCGGCATAACTGAGCTCGATCAATAGGTCAGGATCGCTCAGTAAACTGCCTGCGCGCTCTGGCCATTCAATCAAAATGAGCGCGTTGTTTTTAAAGAGATCGCGAAACCCAGCATCTAACCAATCTGAGTCTTCGCTAAATCTATAAAAATCAAGATGATAGAAGTATAAGTTAGAAACTTCATAAGATTCAAGTAGTGCGTAGCTTGGACTTTTAATTCGACCAGAAATGCTGCAGTGCCGCAAAAACGCGCGAACAAGTGCTGTTTTTCCTGCTCCTAAGTCTCCTTTTAGGTGGATGCGGCCACCAGCGGCAGGGCCCGGAAGCAGCTTTCCCTCGGCGTCAGCCTGAAGATCTGCGGCAAGAAGGGCTAGGGCCTGGCCTAGCTCAGCAGTCGCGTGTTCGTCTGCAAGCTCAAGAGTGAGTGTGGAGTGCGTCATATTGACCTAGGAGATGAGCGACAACCAGATGGGAAGTGTCAGTGCAGAAAGCGGTGTGCCAATGGATATCAATAAACTGACTGCACGGGCATCCCCACCCATGCGAACGGTTAAGACATAGGCCGCGGTGGCTGGTGGCATTGCGGCGAACAAAATTAACATTTGGCGCTCGAGCGCATTGAGTGCAAAGCGGTCACAGATGAGCCATGCGCAGATCGGTAAAACGGCGAGCTTGATCGTGAGCATCCAAGCGATGAGTTTAAAGTTCGTTTGACCGGGCTCCCAAGTCAAACTCGCACCTACGCACAGAATGCCTAGCCCAATCGCTGCAACACCAAGCTTGCCAAACAAGATGTCGATGAATTGTGGCAGTTGCAGTCCAGCAAGGTTGAACAGTAGACCGAGGACCGTTGATACGAGCAATGGATTGCGCAGTAGTGCACCAACAAAGCCTACGCCCTGGTTTCTAGCGAGAGCATAGATTGCGGCGAGGTTAACAATTGGTACGGCAAAGCCAACGATCAAGGCCATCACGGCTTGGCCTGAGGCGCCAGCTAAACCGGGTGCCAGTGCGAGAGCGATGTAGGTGTTAAATCGGTAACCACATTGCGCCAGTGAGGCCATCGTAAAAGAGGGGGCTCGCAGGATGGGCCAGGCAAGCCACGAGAGAGCGATACCGCAAGCGGCGACAGCGGCTGTGGCGAAAAATAATTCTGCTGCGGTGCTCATTGAGATTGGTACGCGTACGATCGACTGAAACAGCAGCGCAGGAAATAACACGTAATAAATTAGCTTCTCAAGGCTGACAAAAAATTCACGCGAAAACCCAAGCTTTCGGTTGAGCAACCAACCGAAAATAATGATTAGAAAATCTGGCAGGACAAGCAACGCGGCAGACATGGAATTGAATTGCTCTTGTTTGGCGTGAATGGCCTGAATGCTACTATTGTCTGGCAATGAGTGCACCTGAGTCCGCCGCAATTAGTGCTTTTATCGATGCCGTCTGGCTCGAAGACGGCCTGTCGGCCAATACACTTGCTGCCTACCGTCGCGACTTAGTTGCCTTTGAGCAATGGTTACTCGCTGAGCGCGGCTTGGATATCGATCATGCGCATTCTGGTGATCTTCAGGCTTGGTTTGCTGCCAAACACGCGGAAACCAAACCAAGCACTGCGAATAGACGGCTCGCAACGCTACGCCGTTACTACCTGTGGGCGCTTCGGCATCAGCGTGTTTCTGCCGATCCGTGTTTACAGCTCACTTCGGCTAA
>CAIYWO010000310.1 GCA_903929925.1 uncultured beta proteobacterium
CGTAACGGCGACTGTGCGCCGTCGGCAGCGATGAACAACTCCGCTTCAAGGGTGGTACCTCGGTCTGTGGTGAGCGCGCCAGGCGCATAGGATGCAAATTTTTCGGTCACCCAGCGCAAGCCCATCACCTGTGCTGCTTGCACCAACACGCGTTCAATTTCCGAGGACTCGACGATCCAGGCTAACTCGGGTTGCGCGGATTGCCAGGCGTTCAAGTTCAACAATCCATTACCGTCGCCATGAATCTCCATCGCCTGAACCGATGTCAAGCGTCGTGCATCCATCAAATCCCAGACGCCGATCGATGCAAGAAAACGCTGGCTTGCGGGTGACAAGGCGTATACCCGGGCAAAGAACTCGTCTTGAGACAAGTTTTGTACGGTCGGTCGTGGACCAACGAGCGTAACCGCCTCACCCTTGCGGGCGAATGCCAGCGCCGTCGCTAAGCCCACTATGCCACTGCCACACACACCGATTGAAGCGCTCATCCGGTTATGTCGTCCTGATCATCGCGCCGACGGAGCGCCGGCCTGTTTCGGCCACAGCACCCACATCTGTCCGTTCTGTTTCATTCTGCCTGCGAGTTCACCGGCCGCGGCACCAAAGCCCCAATAAAAGTCCGTTCTTGCGGCTCCACGAATAGCTGTTCCCGTGTCTTGCGCAAAGACCAGTCGATTTAACGCGGTGTTAGATGCTGGCATGGTCGTCGACAAAAACACAGGTGTGCCAAGCGGTACAAAATTTGTATCAACTGCGATCGAGCGCTGCGCCATCAAGGGTATGCCGTAGGCACCCTTGGGGCCAATTTCTGGATCTGTGATGGCTTCTTCCGCAAAGAACACCGTGGCCGGATTTGCGTTCAGCATCTCTTGAGTGCGATTGGGATTGCGTTTCGCCCAGGCCCGAATGTTTTGCATGGAAGTCTGTGCAATGGGCATTTCACCTTTATCTGCCAACCACTTACCAATCGAGACATAAGGATGGCCGTTGTGATCCGCATACGCCACACGTATGGTCTTGCCGTCTGGCAGCTGCACCCGACCAGACCCCTGCACCTGCAGGAAGAAGTTATCCACGGGATCGTTGACATAAACGATTGCGGGAGGGCGTCGACCAGAGGCCTCGATTGCGGCGCGGCTTTCGTAGGGCACTACCCGCTTGCCCTCTAATTTCCCGCGCACGCGTTTACCGGCAAGCTCTGGATAGACGCGACCTAAGTCGATCGTCAGCAAATCAGCGGGCACGGTGTAAAGCGGCCATTGATACGCACCCGTGCGCGTGCGAGAACCCAACACGAGCGGCTCGTAGTAGCCAGTCACAATATTGCTCGCCGGCTTGCCATCTGGGCCCTGTAGGCGCCAGGGGCTCAACCAGGTTTGCAAAAATCTTCTGACGGCCTGAGCGTCGTTCGCCGCTGGAGCACGCGCGCGATCGGTTGCCGCCGCGCACACCGGCTGCCAGGCGCGCGGTGTCGCGCGCGTCGGGCCCGCGAGGTTCGTCGCGGTGGGGCGCATCAGCCCTTGGCAGTTACGCAGAAATGTCGTCCACACATTTTTCAAATCATCATCGGACCACCCAGGCAGCTCGGACCAATTTGCCGAAGCAAACTTCACTTGCAACTGACGCGCGGCACTATCCGGAATCGGTCCCGAGGGCGCTGTCGGTGTGAAGGCAGGTCCAGGAGCAGGTGCGGGCGCCGCGGGCACAGGAGGCTCGCTCACGGAGCTACAGCCCGCTAGCAAGACCAACAAGAAACTAACCCAAAGTAGACGCATAGGTTGATGTGAGCTGATCATGAGTGATTTCAATGCAAGGTGCGCGGCATGGCCAGCACAAACTCAGGGATATCGACCTCAAACGGCACACCGTTTTCTCCCACGCAGTGGTAACTGCCACGCATAGTTCCCA
This sequence comes from uncultured beta proteobacterium, assembly GCA_903929925.1. Classification (GTDB taxonomy): domain Bacteria; phylum Pseudomonadota; class Gammaproteobacteria; order Burkholderiales; family Burkholderiaceae_B; genus Zwartia. The sequence continues at coordinate 1,909 of CAIYWO010000310.1, forward strand.
CGGGTGTCTTTAATGGACAACCACTGGTGTATTCGAAGGTTTCGCCCGGTGCGAGTAAGGGCTGCTGCCCCACCACACCCAAGCCGCGAACCTCTTGTTCGCCCTGATCACCATCCGTAATGACCCAGTGGCGACTAATCACTTGTGCGGGTCGCTCGCCCGTATTGGTAATGCGGACTTTGTAGGCAAAGACGAACTGATGTTTGGCCGGATTGGACTGGTCCGCCACAAAGTGCGGTTCGACCGCCACCGAAAGTTCAAAAGGTTTCACATGCACATCCAGAGAAAACTGCAATAATGAGAGC
>CAIYWO010000311.1 GCA_903929925.1 uncultured beta proteobacterium
ATCGCAGAAAAATTAAAGCAACAAGGCATGCTAGAGGTTGGAATGTCGCCGTCAGAATTCGCTAAGAAAATCACTAAAGACGTCGATATGTATAAAAATATCATTCAGAAATCTGGTTTAAAGGCAGGCTAAGCGAGTGTCAATTCTTACGCCAATCAAATCGATCAAGTCGTTTTTCAACGAACTGGATGCAACGAATGCGCGGCAACTGCGTAACGTAACGCTCGCCTACATTGCATTCCATGCGGTGTTTTGGTTTCTGATTGCCGTCCTTAGTCACACAGCGCCTCACAAAGATAGTATCGAAGAGCTCTTCTGGTTGCAGCACTTTGATTGGGGCTATCCAAAATTTGGTCCCTACAGCACGTGGTGGGTTCATCTGTTTGTTGCCATCTTTGGACGGGCAGTATGGGTGACTTATCTAGCGGGTGTTGTGAACGTTGCGTTGATGCTGCTAGTTGTATGGCGCATCGCTCTGTTGATCGCCTCGCCAGCACGAGCATTGATGACAGTCGTTCTGACAAGCCTTGTGATTTATCACAACGTCAATGGCTTGCAAGTCAGCTCAAACCTAATGCAGCTATTGCCAACTGCGCTATTTTTATGGGCAGTGTTGTTGGCCGTGCAGCACCAAAATTGGTGGCGTTGGGTACTTTTGGGTGTTGCGGGTGCTGTTTGTATGCTGACGAAGTACGCTGCAGGCATCTGGTTCGCCGTAATGGGTATCTGGGTATTGCTTGATTCACGCATGCATAATCGGCGTGCCATGATGGGGATAGGCATTGCAATTATTGCGGGTGCGGTTGCAATGATTCCCCACATTGAATGGTTGATTCGTGAAGATGCGCCGACCTTCCGTTACATGCAAAAGCAAGTTGGTGGGCAGGTCAATCACTTGGCAGAGGTTTTTAAATTCTTAGGCAGTCAGTTAGGAAAGCTTGCTCCCCTACTCATTGCTCTACTAATCCTTCAGCTGCAATTTAAGCGAGATGGCGCGCCTAGGCATCCATGGAGGGGGACGCCGAACACTACAACAGAGGAGCGCTATGTTTCCTTCACTGCATATGGTCCGATGTTGCTCACGTGCGTTCTGGGTGCGATATGGATCGACCTGAACGCGAATTGGGCAACAGCTTATTTCGTTGTTCTCGGTCTATATGCATTGCGTTATGTCCCACGTGTCGACACGTCTTTAGCTCTACGTCGAGTCTTGGGTGTTGGACTGACGCTGAATATTTTGATTGCCGTTTCCGTTGGTCTTTACTATGGTTTTATCGTTGATTTGACTGGACGGGTTGCTAGAGCAAACTATCCGGCCAAGCAGCAGGGGGCCTTGCTCGATGAGGTCTGGGATGCCAAAACTCGAGGTCCACTAAAAGTGGTCATTGGAGAAACATGGGTGGCCGGTGTGACGTCGGTGATGTCCAAAGACCAGCCGTTAGTCGTACCCTACGGCCTGTATCACCAGGGGCCTGCGGTCACGCCTGCACTGATCAAGAAATGCGGTGCGCTCATCGTGATTGATGCAGCGCAGGAGTCCCGACCTTTGAATGACGGGACGAAAAAGTTTCTGGCTCAGGCGACAAAAAATGGGTCGATCCATATGTATTGGAATCGGTTTAAAGAGAAAAATCCGATTGAGATTAAATGGGCAATTATTGAGCCTGAGTCGAAAGGTGCTTGTCGCTGATATTCGGTTTGAACGTAAAGCTAATTAAATACTTGAGAGTGAGTCGATGAAAACGAAAACTGTATTGAACAACCTATTCCCTCAGATGCTGTTGCGTGGCGCGACTGCGTTCGCGTTAACCGTTGCTGCAATGGGTGTTCAGGCACAACAAAATTATCCTAATCAGCCAATTCGTATTGTCGTGGGTTACGCAGCTGGCGGTACGACAGACATTTTGGCGCGCTCTCTAGGCGAGCAGATGGGAAAAATTCTCGGACAGACGATCATTGTCGATAATAAGCCGGGCGCTGCAAGTAACATCGGGGCGGCGTATGTTGCGCAGTCCAAGCCTGACGGCTACACCCTTTACATGGCGACGGTAGCAAGTCATGGCATCAATCCTGCTTTGTATAAGGGTAAGCTGACTTTCGATCCGCTCAAGGATTTTGCGCCGGTCTCGCTTGTCGCGTCGATCCCGCTCGCCTTGGTGACGAGTGTCAAGTTGCCCGTCAAATCGCTCACCGAGTTCGTTGACTATGCCCGCAAGAATCCCGGTAAGTTGAATTACGCCTCAAGTGGCAATGGATCTCCTGGGCACCTTGCCGCCGCGATGTTTAATGAAGCGATGAAGATTGATGTTGTGCACATTCCTTTCAAGGGCGGCGCACTTGCAAATACCTCGGTGATTGCGGGTGACACGCAATTAACCTTCGCGACCCTGCCTGGCGTCTTGCCTCATGTACAGTCGGGTAAGCTCAATGTGCTGGCTGTGACTACGGCAACACGCTCAAAGGAGATCCCACAGACGCCAACTATCGCAGAGGCAGCTAAGTTGCCAGACTATGAGATCAACACGTGGAATGCCTTGCTTGCGCCGAAGGGCACACCACCAGCCATCGTTGAACGACTAAATGCTGCGATCGCTCAAGCGATGAAGTCACCGGATTTGATTCAGCGTTTTGAACGGGAAGGAGCGACCCCAGTCACCAGCACTCCCGAGCAACTCAACACGTTTATCGCAGCTGAAATCGTAAAGTGGGGGAAAGTCGTTGACCGCACCCCCATGAATTCAAACTGAATCTAGTTTGTTTTTAGGTCCGCTTCGCGTACGATCTTTTGCCATTGCGGGACATCGATGCTGAGGAATTTCGCAAATTCCTCAGGTGAGTCGCCTACTGCGCGGCCACCTTCTTTCTCGATTTCCTTTATCACGTCAGGTGATCCGAGAATTTTCTTGAGTTCGGTGTTCAGGCGATTCACGATAGCCGGCGGTGTGCCGGCTGGTGCTAGCAAGGCATACCAGTTTTCTGCTTCGTAGCCCGGCAAGCCTGATTCAGCTACGGTTGGGACGTTGGGAAAAATCGGTGACCGTTCCTTTGACGTGATTGCGAAAGCCTTGATACGTCCGCTTTCTACATGTGGATTAATCACTGCGATCGTGCTGAAGTAGAGCTCTACCCGATTACCAATAATGTCGGTAATCGCGGCAGATTGCCCCTTGTAGGGAACGTGTACCGCCTTAATTTTTGCCTGGCTAACGAACATCTCTCCTGCTAAGTGGCCGAGTGTCCCAGAACCGGGTGAGCCAAAACTAATCTTGTTTGGGTTCGCTTTGGCAAGCGTAATCACTTCTTTCATATTGGCAGCTGCAAGCGTAGTTGGTCCGACAACTAGCAATGGGGCGGCCGCCAATCGTGTAATGGGTGCGAAGTCTTTGATTGGATCGTAATTGAGCGTGGACATCATC
>CAIYWO010000312.1 GCA_903929925.1 uncultured beta proteobacterium
CAGATTAGAAAAGAATTGACGGGTATCATTGTGCTACGAACCGACAGGATTGCACTTGGGACTGCCATGGAGTTTAGAAAATCATTGGGTTCGCGCAGCTACGTGTTCGCGGATTTGAAGTCTTTGATGGCCAAAGCAAGCCCCTTGCGGTCTGGAGACTGTTTGTCGGGTGTGGCGGCTGCTACGGCCGAGGAGCGAATTGTCGCAGCCCTTATTCTCGCTGAGGTACCGCTAAAACGATTTCTTGACGAACCACTCATTCCGTACGAAGAGGACGAGGTCACACGTGTAATCTTGGATGATCACGAACCCGATTCGTTTAAACGCATTTCAGGTCTGACTGTTGGAGAATTGCGCAATTGGCTTCTCTCCGACGCGGTGGGAACAGAGGATCTAAGCCAGATCGCTCGTGGTTTAACGCCTGAGATGGTGGCAGCGGTCTCCAAACTCATGAGAAATCAAGATTTGATTTTGGTGAGTGCAAAGTGTCGGGTAATCACTCGGTTTCGGAACACCTTGGGACTAGAGGGCTGCCTGTCAGTCAGATTGCAGCCCAACCACCCCACCGATGATGTGCGAGGCGTGGGAGCCTCTATCATCGATGGTTTATTGAATGCTGCAGGAGATGCCGTTATCGGTGTGAATCCCGCTTCAGACAATCTACGCGAAACCAGCCGTATCCTTTTGTTGTTAGATAAAGTACGTCAAAAATTTGATATCCCTACGCAAACCTGCGTCCTTGGGCATGTGACGACGACGCTCAAGGCAATCGAGGGCGGGCTGCCTGTCGACCTTGTCTTTCAGTCGATTGGTGGAACAGAGGGCGTGAATCATAGTTTTGGTGTGAGTGTTGCGTTGTTGGAAGAGGCTTATGACGCCGCCCTGTCTTTGGGTCGGGGCACCGTGGGTAATAACGTAATGTATTTTGAAACGGGTCAAGGTAGCGCGTTATCTGCTAACGCCCATCATGGCGTTGATCAACAAACGATCGAAGCGCGGGCCTACGGTCTAGCGCGCAGATTTAAACCTCTCCTTGTGAATAGCGTTGTAGGTTTTATAGGACCTGAATATCTCTATGACGGAAAGCAGATCATCCGGGCTGGCTTGGAAGATCACTTTTGTGGCAAATTGCTCGGGTTACCGATGGGGGTTGATATTTGCTACACCAATCACGCCGAAGCAGATCAGGACGATATGGATACCTTGCTCACGTTGCTGGGCGTGGCGGGCATTAACTACATCATGGGTGTGCCTGGGTCGGACGATATCATGTTGGGATATCAAAGCACCTCGTTTCATGATGCCTTGTACATACGACGAGTGTTGGGCAAGCGACCAGCACCAGAATTCGAGGCGTGGCTCAAGAGGATGGGCGTGACCGATCAGCGAGGAGATCTAATTCGTCATGCGGATGTACAGGCATTGTTGAAATTTGAAGAAACCTAACATGACCGAGCACAAATTAGCACTGGACCAATCTTCATTTTTAGAAGCGACGCCAGCGTGGGCCGCCCTGAAGGAATTTACTCGGGCTAGGATTGCGCTTGGACGCACAGGGGTGAGTCTTCCGACAAGCGAACTTCTTGAATTTCGACTTGCCCACGCTCGAGCGCGCGACGCAGTTCATGAGACACTCGATGCAGAGAAGCTAAGGCAGGAGTTGGTTCGCATGGGGTTTGATCCTCTTGCTGTCTCGAGCAGAGCTGAAAACAGAGAGCACTATCTTTTACGGCCAGATTTAGGCCGTCGCCTGTCCGACATCGGTATTCGCACACTAGAAGAGTCGGTCCGCCGATCGCGCGTCTCGCCTCTCGCAATCGCATTTGTTGTTGCGGATGGGCTTTCGGCGAGAGCGGTTCAAACCCACGCTTTACCAACGCTTAAGGCATTACAGACCCTCGGACCGCTGCTCGAGACCTCGCGGGTTATATTGGCCACGCAGGCGCGCGTGGCGCTTGGCGATGAGATCGGTGAGGTCTTGGGTGCCGAGATAGTTGTTGTTTTGATTGGCGAGAGGCCGGGTTTGTCAGCACCCGACAGTATGGGAATCTATATGACTTGGCATCCTAGGGTTGGACGCAACGATTCTGAACGCAACTGTATATCTAACATCCGACCCGAGGGTTTGAGCTATGCTGGCGCTGCACAGAAACTTGCCTGGTTAATTACGCAAGCAAGAGTTGTTTGTAAAACGGGCGTAGATTTAAAAGAAGCGTCTGAATATGAAACCGATACGATGAGGATACAAAGATGAGTCAGTTTAGGCGGAATGATGGGGATGCAAAGCGCGGGGTTGTCGCGTTCTGTAAGTCATTTGTAGCTGCCCATATTCTAAAAACAAGCGCGCTGCTCGGCATGCTTTTGGTAACGAGCCTTGCGCAGGCGGCTTGGCCTGACAAGCCAGTGAGCTTCATCGTCCCATTTCCACCAGGTGGCCCCGTTGATACAACGGCGCGTCTGACGACTGTGCCACTTTCGCAAATGTGGTCTGTCACTACGCCGATTGATAACAAGGCCGGGGCTGGCGGTATTGTTGGCGCGCAAGCAGCAGCGAAGGCCGCGCCGGATGGTTATACCTTGTTCTTTGTAGCGATCCACCATGCGGTGCTACCGAGCTTGAAGAAAAGTTTGAGTTATGACATTCAGAAGGACTTCGTGCCGGTCGGTATGGCCGCGCGGTTTCCTATTGTGCTGGTTGTGCATCCTTCCTTGCCGGTGAAGTCAGTTGCTGAACTGATCGCCTACGCCAAAGCAAATCCTGGCAAGCTCTCCTACAGTTCGTCGGGAACCGGTGGTGGTACTCACTTGGCAGGCGAACTCTTTAATAGTCTTGCCGGCACAAAGATGCAGCATATTCCCTACAAAGGGAGTGCACCTGCGATGCAGGATTTAGTCGGTGGGCAGGTGCAGCTGATGTTTGCCGATGGTCCATCTGCTTTACCGTTTATCAAAGCAGGAAAAATTAAGGCGCTTGGCGTTGGCAACCCTGAACCATCAAAATTTTTCCCAGATGTTCCTACGATCTCAGCAGCGGGTTTGCCCGGCTATGAGGCGTACTCTTGGACCGGTGTTGTTGCGCCAGCTGGCACGCCAGCTGATATTGTCAAACGCGTCAACGCTGACATGGTGCGTGCACTGTCTGATCCGAAGACTGTAGCGGCTTTGATGGCGGCCGGCGCAGAACCTGCGCCAGGCACACCAGAGGAATTCAAAGCGTTTTTAGCCAACGAGCTAAAAAAATGGAGCGCCACAATCAAGAGCGCAAATATCGTCGCTGACTAAATCACATTAGTCAGGATAGATTTTGCCTTTTGTAATCACGCCTTCCCACATTTTGTATTCGCGGTCGATCTGGCTTTCCAAGTCTTTGGCATTGCCCAGATCAACTGTGTAGCCACTTGCTTGGGCTGCGTCTTTAAAGCCTGTGCTGCTCTTGGCCGCGACGACTGCTTTCGTCAGCTTTGCGACAACGTCTGCTGGCATTCCTTTGGGTCCGATGACCGCAAACCAGCCTAACACTTCGTAGTCAGCGATGCCGGCTTCAATCATCGTTGGTACATTTGGGACGCTCGGGTTACGCTCTTTCGAGGTAACGGCGAGCGCACGCGCTTTGCCACTTTCAACGAATGCTTTCCCTGTTCCGACAATATCGAACATGAAAGTGACTTTGCCGCCAATCACATCCACCATCGCTGGAGCGTTCCCTTTGTAGGGAACATGCAGCATTTGCGTGTTGGTCGACTGCTTGAGAAGCTCAGCTGAGAGGTGGTTCGAGCCACCGAAGCCAGCAGAGCCAAAAGAGACCTTCTCGGGATTCTGTCGTGCGTAGTCAACGAGCTCTTTGACGGTCGTGACATTTGTTTGAGATCCCGCCAACAAAATATTGGCGTACTTCACGATGGGGCTAATAAGTGTGAAATCTTTGCGCGGGTCAAACAGCTTGCTGCGCTGAACAATCGGCGAGATCGTCAAGCTTGGGCTCGCAACATAATTGAGTGTGTAGCCATCAGGCGCCGCCTTGGCTGTTGCGTCGGCACCGATCATGCCGCTCGCGCCTGCGCGGTTCTCGACGATGACGGATTGATTTAGCTGTTCGCCTAGAAATTTTGCAAAAACACGCCCGGACACATCGACGGGTCCGCCCGGAGGGTAAGCGACAATTAATTTGATCGGGCGATCGGGCCAGTTCGCTTGGGCAAGTGCATTGGTACTGGCGCAGGCTGCAATCAGTGCCGCGCCAAGCGCGCCAACAATTTGCGTCATTTTTTTTGTAGTGAATGTTTTCATTGGATTTCCGAGGTGCTTGGTTTAGTTGATTTTGGCGCCAGAATCTTTCACGGCTTTATTCCACATTTGGAGTTCTGCTTCAATGTGTTTACCGAATTCTGCAGGAGTCGATCCCACCATTTGATAACCGTTTGAAGCCAACTGTTCGCGGATCTTTGGATCTTGTGCGACTTCAGTCAATGCTTTGTTTAAGCGATCGATCGCAGCGGTGGGTGTGCCCGCAGGCGCCAAAATGCCGTACCAAACGTTTACCTCAAAGCCTGGCAAGGTCTCGGCCACTGTGGGGACGTTTGGCAAAATCTCGGTACGTTTAGCGCCAGTGACTGCGATGGCCTTAAGTTTGCCTGTTTTGACCTGTTGATACGATGTGGAGATGCTGTCAAACATCAAGGACACTTCACCGCCAAGCATTGCGATGACTGCTGGGCCACTGCCTTTGTAAGGGATGTGAACCATTTTTGTACCCGTGATGCTCTTAAAGAGTTCAACGGCTAAGTGACTCGTATTTCCGTTTCCAGCCGAGGCATAGGAGAGCTTGTCAGGATTCGCTTTGGCGTAGGCGATCAGTTCTGGAATGGTGTTGACCGGCGTAGCGAGTGGGGCCGCAACAAGCAATGGGAGTGTTGCCACGAGCGACACAGGTGCGAAATCTTTGCGTGTGTTGTATGGCAGCGAAGGGTAGAGGGCGTCATTGATTGCGTGGGCAGTCAATACCATCAAGATGGTGTTGCCATCAGGCTTTGCACGCGCCAGCGCCTGAGTTGCGATCGTGCCGCCCGCGCCAGCCTTGTAATCTAAAACAATTGTTTGGCCGAGTTTTTTTTGCAGTTCTGGCAGCATGGGTCTAGCGAGCATGTCTGCACTACCGCCAGGAGGGTAGGGGATAATCAGCGTAAGTGGCTGGTTGCTTGCACTCTGCGCTTGTGCAGCAACGCCTGCGACGATCGTTAGTGCAGCAAAGCTTGTCTTGGCTAAGGCCAGGATCTTGTTGGACATCATGTTGTGCTCCTAATAAAAAAACGGCGCCAGCGGCGCCGTTTGGTCTCAACGCGTTTGGCAGTAGATACTATCGATCGTAAACAGGCTTGCCTTGCGCGTCACGACGAATCACCGACAGCTTAGACGATGCCTTGATAGGTGCGCCAGTCTTTTGCTTAAGGGTTTCCATGGATAAGCCCTCAATAATTGCGCGAACTTCGAACCCATCAGGTCTGACGTCAATGATCGCGAGATCGGTGTAAACCTGATTGACGACACCTGCTCCCGTCAGGGGATAGGTACAGGCTTGCATCAGCTTTGGAGTCTGGTCCTTTGCGACATGCTCCATCATGACGATGACATTTCTGGCTCCGACGGCTAGGTCCATTGCACCGCCAATTGCCGCGATAGCATCCGGGCCAGACGTGATCCAGTTTGCGAGATCGCCGTTTGCCGCAACTTGAAAACCTCCCAGTACGGAGTAGTCCAGATGGCCGCCTCGCATCATTGCAAACGAAACGGTATGTTCAGTAATCGATGCGCCCGCAAGCAGCGTAACAGGCGTGCGACTTGCATTGATGATGTCTAGGTCGATCTCGTCACCCACCGAGGCGCGGCCCATCCCCAAGATGCCGTTTTCACTGTGCAGCAGTATTTCCCTATCTGTCGGAAGATGGTCTGCAACCTGCGTTGGCATGCCGATCCCTAAGTTGACGACGGAACCATCCGGGAAATCGTTGGCGACCAGGTAAGCAATTTCTCCACGCGTGAGCGGCTTAAAGGTGCTGTTTGAAGTGCTGCTTGAAACGTTGCTCATCGCTCCCCTCCGATCGCTACGACTGATTGAACAAAAATACCAGGTGTCATAACGTGCTCAGGGGCAAGGTCTCCCAACGGCACAATACGATTGACCTGCGCAATGGAGTGTTTAGCTGCCATGCACATCACAGGACCAAAATTGCGCGCTGCCCAACGATACGTCAGGTTGCCCCAGCGATCCCCAAGATTCGCGCGTACCAGAGCAAAGTCACCGGATAAAGGCTGCTCCATGATGTAGCCTTTGCCATTGATCACGCGCTGCTCTTTGCCCTCAGCGATTAAGGTGCCGTAGCCGGTAGGAGTAAAGAAAGGTCCAAGTCCGGCTCCCGCAGCGCGCAAGCGCTCTGCAAGCGTGCCTTGCGGCATGCACTCGAGCTCTACTTGTCCCGCGCGGTAGGCGTTGGCAAATACATCGGAGTGCGCAGGGCGTGGATGTGAACAGACGATCTTGCGCACGCGTCCTGCTTTGATGAGCCCGGCTATGCCGGTTTCATGTGTGCCAGCGTTATTGCTAATGATGGTGAGTTCACGCAAGCCCTTATCCATGATGGCGCCCATGAGCTCAAAAGGGATACCCGCGTCCCCAAAGCCACTAACCATCACTGAGGCGCCGTCTTGTATTGGCGCGATCGCCTCTTCTAGTGACTGTTTAACCTTATCCAGCATGATTACTCCATTTGCAACTTGGCGGCTTCAACAATCTTTCTCCAGCTTTCGCGCTCTTTGTCCATGAAGGCGCCAAACTCTGCAGGAGTGTTTCCACCAGCCACGCCACCCATCGTCGCGAAGCGCTTCTGAATATCAGGCATCCCTAACACTTTCTTGGTTGCTTGTTGGATTTTGTTAATGATGTCGGGAGGAGTGCCGGCAGGAGCGACAAAGCCAAACCATGCGGTCACGACCATATCCTTAATGCCTGCCTCAGCCATCGTCGGCACATCTGGCAATTGAGCAGAGCGCTCCGCACCCGTCACGGCGAGAGCACGGAACTGCCCGGAACGGATGAACTCAATCGAACTTGGTAAGTTGTCGATCGCGAAAGTGACCTGTCCGCCAAGCAGCGCGGCGACTGCTGGGCCCATGCCTTTGAAGGGAATATGCGTCAGCTTGGTGCCGGTGCGTTGCGCAAACATCTCGGCTGACATGTGGGGCGACTGTCCCGTGCCTGAAGAGGCAAACGAGTAGTTACCCTTTGGATCGTTTTTGATCGCATCAACGAGCTCTTTGACCGTCTTGTAGGGTGATTTGCTATTGACGACCAACACGTTTGGCACAGAAATAACCAGCGTGATCGGGCTGAAATCGGTGTGCTTGTAGGGTAGTTTTTTGTACAGACTGTAATTAATGCCGTTCGGTCCGATATTGCCAAAGCCGATGGTGTAGCCATCGGGAGCAGACTGCAACAAAGCCTGTGTGCCGATAATGCCAGCTGCACCTGCGCGGTTTTCGACGACGACGGTCGTGCCTAGCTCCGCGCCAATCTTCTCACTCAGCAGGCGCGCCGTGATGTCGGTTGTTCCTCCGGGGGCCGCTGGAACAATCAGGCGAATG
>CAIYWO010000313.1 GCA_903929925.1 uncultured beta proteobacterium
GAGACTGTGGCGTTTCTAGAAGAGGGCCGCCTTGCTGCAGCGGCGCTTTACTCTGGCGTTAGTCTGCTTGGGTCTCTAGCGCTGACCTTCTTAGGTTTGGTGACTGTTCAGACCCTGCGTGGCTAGCGAGATTTTTCAAAACAGTCCTTGCGGCATGTGAGCCGCTGCGCACTGCACCCTCCAAGACTGCTGGGTATCCAGTGTCTGTCCAATCCCCCGCTAAGACGAGTCTGGGCCATTTGGTCTGAGCACTAGGTCTTTGCAATCCAACGCATGCATCAAAGGTGGCACGCTTTTCGACAATGAGTCGATGGTGCACAACGTCAGGAAGCGCATCACTTGCCTTAGGGTGCTTGAGACATTGCGTTCGGACTTGTGAAGCAATCGCGTCGATGAGGGTGCCACGATCCACTTTGAGTAAATCAGGCGTGTCGCTCACAACAACCGTCACTTGATCGGGTTGGTCGGCGCGTGTGAACACCCATTGCCCATACTGGTGCGCAGCCTTGTTTTCATCCAACATCATGAGCGGTGTGGGTAACGACCACGGCCTGTCAAGCAGTAGTGTGAGTGTGGCGATGGCGCGATACTCAAAACGCTCAAAGAGATCACGTAGTGCAACACTGTCAGGGTCTGTGCTGTCTAGGCAGTCTGCGAGAATGCGCCGGGCCGCATAGGGCGGTACTGCGAGCACGCATGCATCGAAAGATTCGCCGTCTACATCAATGCCGTGTTGAGCTGGTTTGACTTGACGCACAATATGCCGGTAACGCATCGTGACGTGCTGCGCCGCGACGGACGGCCAAAGTGAAGATAGATCAACACGAGGGATGATTAGGTCCGAGTGCTTGCGCGCACCGCCCAAACCATCGCGTAAAACATTGAGAAATAATTGCGCACATGCTTCTTGCAGCGGTGTATTGAGCGCAGCTAAACAAAGCGGCTCCCAGAGTCTGCGTATCAACGTATCCGTTTGCTTGTGTTCTGAGAGCAGCGCGCGCACGCTTTGGCCAGTGGGTGCTTTCCAGCCCTTAAGTCGGATCGTCACCGCCATCTGTAACGCACGTGCACGATCGTTCAGCGTGAGGCCTTGGGCGCAACTTAGTGCCCACCCTAAGTGCAAGGGCGCGATGAGGTGCGGCGCGTGTAGGCGAAAGCTTCCGTCTGCACTTTCAAGTGTGAGGGGTAGCCGCACAAGTAACGCTCGTTCGGGGCGTTCTGGTGAGAGCTGCTGTATAAGGACTAGAGATTCGGTGTAGGCGCCCAACATTAGGTGTTGACCGTTGTCGATCGTCCCTAACTGGACGTCGCTTACGCCTCGGGCACGTCCACCGGGTGTGCCCGAAGCCTCGAACACAGTGACGTGGGAACCTGCCTGTTTAAGGGCAACCGCGGCTGCAAGTCCCGCCCATCCTGCCCCAATGACTGCGACATTCACGCGCTGGGTTCCGTCCGGCGGATTTGTTTGACGATGCTGCGTCCTGCACCAACAAAATTTTTCCAGGTAAGCCAGAGCTTGCGTACGGGGGTTAAGGAAATCCGCTGATGTAGGACTTGCCAGTTTTCATGCTCGATTTCGTCAAGCAGCGCATAATAAATTGCGGCCATCATCAGACCAGGTCGCTGAGCGCGCTGGTCGCTGGGCGGCAGAGCCTCAATAGCTTCGCGATAGAGCGCGCGCGCGCGGGCAGCTTCAAAGGCCATGAGCGCGGCAAACTTTTCTGAATAGTGGCTATTCAAAATATCGGCTGCGCGCACCTCATATTTTTGTAGATCACTAATCGGTAGGTAGATGCGCCCACGGCGTGCGTCATCACCAACGTCCCGAATAATATTGGTCAATTGAAAGGCAATGCCCAGCTTGCTTGCGTATTTGAGCGTCTCAGGGCTTTGCATGCCAAAGATTCCCGCAGACAGTTCACCCACCACGCCGGCAACATGCCAGCAATACTTTTCAAGTGCGGGCCAATCTAAATAGCGCGTCTGATCGAGGTCCATTTCCATGCCATCGATGATGGCTAAGAGACGCTCACGGGTGATTTGAAAGGGTGCGAGCCACGGCGTCAGTGCCTGGGTAACGGGATGTTCCGCGTTGCCTTGGTACATCGCCTCGACTTGCGTGCGCCACCATGCAAGTTTGATACGAGCAATGGAGGAGTCTGTGCATTCATCCACCACGTCGTCTACTTCGCGGCAAAAGGCGTAGAGTGCTGTAATCGCTAGGCGGCGGTCCGGCGGTAAAAATAAAAACGCGTAGTAAAAGCTTGAACCGCTTTTCGCTGCTTTTTCTTGACAGTATTCGCTTGGGGTCATTGTGTTATCGCCAAAGTGCTCGCCAAAGCATCATTATCCAGTCCGTTGGCCGCAAAATTGGCCTGCGTGTGAAGACATCAAAATCTACATCTTCAATTTTTTCAAGCACTCTTAAACCACCCTGGACGATTAAGCGAAGCTCTAATCCAATGCGCCCAGGTAGGCGTCGACCCAAAGGATAGCCAAAGTGTAACAACGACCGGCATTGTTTGATCTGTTCTGCCATCAGTGCGTGCCATGCAGCCGAACATTCGCCTTTTGCAAGCATCTCTTCAGACACACCAAAGCGCGCCAAGGCGGACTGTGGCAAGTAGATGCGGTTTTTTTTCCAGTCTATGGCCACGTCTTGTAAAAAATTGATCCGTTGTAAGGCGCTGCAAATGGCGTCCGATTGCTCAAGAGAGAATGCATCGGTCTTTTTATAGAGATGCAGCATCAGGATCCCAACTGGATTTGCTGAGAGCCGGCAATACGCCATCACCGCCTCGTCATCGGGATACCGTGTCTGTGTCAAATCTTGTTTGAAGGCAGCCAATAAGTCAAAAAAAGGCTGAAAGGGAAGGCTGTGCTCCGTGATGGTGCTACCCAGGGGCACGAAAATAGCACGCAGCGC
>CAIYWO010000314.1 GCA_903929925.1 uncultured beta proteobacterium
GCCGTACAAAAAGAGTTTGGCATGAGCAAGCGAAATTCCTTACCAAAGCAATGTCAAGATTGTGACTACCTGAAACTGTGTTGGGGCGAGTGCCCCAAGAATCGACTGATTAAAGCGCGTGACGGCGAACCTGGCTTAAATTATCTGTGCTCTGGACTATTCCATTTCTATCAGCACATTGGTCCTGACGTCATCCGCATTCTTCGACAGCTCGGCCACTTACCCCGCTAACATCTTGCTCATCGTTGTACCCTCTATAACGGATTGCCTATGTTTAGGTTTCAGCACTTCATTGCCATAGCTGTCACGTTCACCTTGAGCGCTCTTGCCCATGGACAGACTGAACGGCCGACCAGTCTTCACCTGTTTCTACCGCAGGCCGAGCCCAAAGGCGTCGTCATCGCTTTGCACGGATGCGGTGGTTTGTTGTCCAGCGCCAAATCGCGCGCATCTGAATTGTCTGCCCGCCACGCCGGCATGGCAAAGCTCATCACCGATGCCGGCTGGGTCGCACTATTTCCCGATAGTTTTTCACCCCGCGGGCGTCGGGAAATTTGTACGCAAAAGTTTTCTGAACGCACAATTAACAGTAGCCATCGAAGGCTAGATGCCCTACAGACTGCCAAATGGGTGCGTGAGCAAAAGTGGTCCAGTGAAAATCAGTCACGCCCCCTTAAGACCGTCGTTCTCGGCTGGTCCCACGGCGGTTCAGCCGTGCTCCAAACCATCGAACGTACACAACGCGGCGAACCCGCTCGGGGCTTAATCGATCAAGGGATCGCTTTTTATCCCGGTTGTTCTGAGCAGCTCAAGCGTGGTTATAGAACCGATATTCCTCTGACAATGTTTTTAGCAGGTAAGGATGACTGGACCGCACCCGAACCTTGCATTGCACTTGGCAAGAGCGTGGGCGCGACAGTATGGGTGTACGGCGAGGCTTACCATGGGTTCGACAGCCCTGTCGGAAAGGTTCAGTTTCGACCAGAGATTCCCAATGGGGTCTCGCCCGGGAAAGGCGTGCATTCGGGCCCAAACCCGGAAGCTAGGGAAGACGCTTACGGCAAACTGCGAGCACTGCTGCGCCAATTAGAAACACCCTGAGCCCACACCGTATGCTAGCTGGTCTGTTTTTTATGCAGAATCTTCATGATGCCCTGCCCATACATGACCTGCTGATCGTTGACCGACAACGTGCCGCGCAAAAAAATCAGTGATGATGTTTTTCGTACCACTTCGCCGCGCGCAACGATAAAGTCCCCTGCTACGCTCGGTGCAACGAAATGCGTATCGAGATGAATCGTCGTACAAGGCTGCTGTGCATTTGCTGCCCATGCGACCATACTAATCGCTTGATCTAGCAGAGTGACGAGCATGCCGCCATGCACAACGCCCACACCGTTTTCATGTCTTGGCTCGACCAGCAAACCGTATTCCCAACCCTCATCCCGTCGTTTTGACCAAAGAGGTCCGACTTCGGCGAAGAATCCTCTACTTTTTAGTGCTTTCCATCCATGCTCCGCAGGATCAAACGCGGCAGGTGTATTCATAGGGTTCCTTAATCAAACTTTGGTCGGACTAACAGGTGAGCTTCTTGCTGCATGGCGGCGACTAACTTTAACTGCTGCTGTTTGGTTAACTGATCCACCAGACTCGCACACACTATTGTGTGTGTAATGTGATCGGTATCATCAAGCACCGGGACCGCGACAATATGCAGTCCTGCAATATAAGTGTTGCGATCAATGCTGTAGTGTTGTTTGCGCGCCAGTGCGACCTCTTTGTACCAAGCGTCAAAATCCAACGGCTTATCCCATCTGAGCTTCTGATAACGACGCTTTAATTCTGGTATTGGCTGCCCACCAAAGGCTGCAACGAGTCTACCTGTTGCGCTCAGCAGGGCCGGAAACACACTGCCAACGTCCACGTGGAGACGGAATGGCAAATTTGACCTCGATAGCGCCACGACGACCATTTGCTCTTGATCGGTGACATCGACGCCTATGGCCGTTACGCCCCACTTCGAGGAGAGTCGATCAAGACCTGCCTGAACCGATGAAGGGAATGTATTGGCTTCCCGCGCGCTACGGGCAAGCGTAAGCATTCCCATCCCTAAGCGGTATCGCTTGGTCTCAGGGTCAACAGCAATGAGTCTTTCTTGGACAAGAGTGCGCAGAATATGCAGACATGTACTTGGTATTAAGTCGAGCGCCTGGGCGATGGCATTAACTCCCATCGGGGCTTTAGCTTTACCCAGAAGGCGCAAAATCGCGATTGCACGGGATACCGCGGGCACAGCGCGAGTGCGCACCGGTGTTTTTGCTCCCGCAGTTGCGGCTGAAAGTTTTGTGATTCGCTTATCCATCATCACATCATAACCATTTTATTGTACTAATACAACAATCATTCTTATTTGACAATACTTAAGTAGCTCGCTAAAGTGACCAACACTTAAGCCACGCACCCGTGCGACAAGACATGACTCGCCTGACTGAATACACAACCTACGCCGATGCGCAAAAGTTTTTCTCCTCAGAAAAGCTCTGGGAACTGTTTGATGGGAATAGGCAGCAACTAAATATTGCTCACGAATGCGTAGATCGCCATGTCGGATCAAATCAAACAGCGGTAATTGTTGTCCGTGCGGACGGCACGGACGAAGTCATCTCCTACGAGCAACTTTCCCAACGCTCATCACAAGTGGCGCACTTGCTTCAGGCGCGCGGCGTCATGCCCGGCGACCGCGTTGCAGTCATGCTCGAGCCTTCTCTCGCTTTTTATGCTTGCATCTTTGGGATTATCAAAGCGGGGGCAATTGCCGTCCCACTCTTTACTCTTTTTGGTCCAGACGGTTTGCGCCTGCGCCTTCAAGACTGTGCGCCGTCACTACTCGTGACGAATGCCGAAAAAATCGATATCGTTGACGCGTCCATGCGTGACCGATCAATTTTGGCCGACGCTAGCTTTATCGCCAGCCTCGATCAGTTTCCGACGTCCTTCAGCGTCGAGACCCTCGCTGAAGACTACGCTATTTTTCAGTACACATCGGGCACCACGCGTGAACTACCCGAAGCCGTTCGTCACAAACACCGTTCAATTGTGACCTTAATGGTTGCTGCGCTCTACGGCACAGGGTTGCGGCCAGGCGATCGCTATATGTGCCCTTCATCCCCTGCATGGGGACATGGGCTCTGGCACGGAACCCTCGCACCCATGGCGCTAGGCTTAACTGTTGGTGCCTTTGCTGGAAAGTTTGATGCGAGCGTCTTGTTGCGGGCACTGCAGGACCATCGATTTACGAATATTTCTGCCGCAGCGACACACTATCGCATGATGAAAAACTCAGGTGTCGCGCACCAATATCGCTACGCGTTAGACAAAATGTCTTTTACGGGTGAACCTATCGATAGCGCCACGGAAGAGTTCATTGAGCAGACATTTGGCATAAACGTTTGCAGCATGTACGGTACAACTGAGATTGGCGTCATCCTCGTTAGCTATCCTGGTGCCAATGATTTCCCTGTCAAGCATGGCTCACTGGGCAAAGCAATCCCTGGAGCTCAAGTCCAAGTACAGGATGCGCAAGGCAATCCTTGTTCACCAGGCGTGTCAGGCGATCTGATGGTTTGGCGCAAGAGCCAGTGGCTAGCGACGAAAGATCTCGCCCGCATTGACGCTGATGGGTATTTCTATCACGGCGGCCGAGCAGATGATGTCATCATTTCTGCCGGCTGGACAATGAGCGCAGTTGAAATTGAAGACGCCATACTCAAGCATCCGGATGTAAAGGAGGCAGCAGCAATTGGCGTACCTGACGCGTTACGCGGACAGGCAGTTAAGGCGTTTGTCGTTTCCCCGCGAACGGGTAGTGAAGCGTTCCGCAAAGAAATTCAAGAGCTCGTGCGTGCTGGCTTAAGCCAGCACGAATATCCACGGCAAATTGAATTTGTTCAGGAGCTACCCAAAACGCCAGCGGGCAAAGTGCATCGAAAAAAGCTACGCGAAGTACATGCTGCGCAAAGCGCGATCTCATCTACACCTTAAGTTATCTAACGACTCAACACCTTCATCATTTTTAAAAGATTTGGAGATATACATGTCATCAGCACCGGTCGGGCAACGAAACTTTCCGAAAATCACACAAGAAGGTCTCGATGATCTACGTCGGCGCATTGGCGTCAAGATTGGCGCCACGGCAGAACCATGGTGCTACGAAGCAACGCGCGACAACATTCGACACTATGCGCATGGCATTGGCGATGACAATCCACTTTGGTGCGATCCAACTTATGCGGCGAAATCCAAGCACGGTGGCATCATCGCCCTTCCAAGTTTTTTGTATTCAACAAGCCGAATCGTTTCGGGGTATGTCGGCGGTTTACCCGGTGTACACGCGATGTGGTCAGGGTCTGACTGGACCTGGCATAAGCATGCCCAGCGTAATGATGTCATTAGCACCGAAGCGTATCTAAAAGATTGCATCGAGCATGAAACACGGTTCGCTGGCAAAGCGGTCCAGCAAATCTATCACGTCGACTTCTTCAACCAAACGGGTGACAAACTGGCCGAAGCCGATAGCTGGTGCTTTCGGACTGAGCGTGACCATGCCCGCGAAAAAGGGACAAAGTACAAGGCACTCGCAGAGAAAGGAGATGTCGCCTATTCGGATGAGGAAATTAAGGAAGCCTACAAGCTCTACGCCAACGAGGAAATTCGTGGGGCCACACCGCGCTACTGGGAAGATGTCGCCGAGGGTGAGGACCTCCCTGTTTTATTCAAGGGTCCCATGACGGTCACAGGTTTCATTGCCTACGCCCAAGGCTGGGGAGGCCTCTATATTCGCGCCAATAAACTTGCCTGGCAACTTATTGACGCACACCCTGGCGTTGGAATCAAAAACCGCTTCGGCGTTCCAGACGTCCCTGAGCGTGTGCACTGGGAAGAGGAGTTTGCGCTTGAGGTGGGTGCGCCGGGCGCTTATGACTATGGTCCGGAGCGTAGTTCATGGCTGATGCATCAACTCACTAACTGGATGGGTGATGACGGCTTCTTAAGACAAGCAGATTGCAAAATTCGTCGTCATAATCCAGCCGGCGATATGTTGTTTATCAAAGCGAAAGTGACTCGCAAATACAAAGAGGGTGACAGACACCTTGTCGCGATTACGCAAGAAGCGCACAATCAAAATAATGAGCTCTCGGTCTTAGGCTCTGCCGTCGTTCAACTTCCTAGCCGAGGCTAATCCTCATGAGCGCCCCCATCAATCCTCACGCATGGTTAGACACAACGAATGCAACGGGATCCTTGGCGGGCGTGCGCGTGCTTGATTTATCCCGAGTTGTTGCCGGACCACTCTGCGCGCAAATGCTCGCGGACCATGGGGCCGACGTCATCAAGGTCGAATCTCGCCTCGGGGATGAGACGCGTCACTTAGGCCCACCCTTCCTGGAACCGGGCCAGGCTGCATACTTCTCGGCTTTAAATAGGGGCAAGCGCAGCCTAGAACTCGATCTGAGCAAGAGCGATGATCGCGCTGTGATTGAAGCACTTTTGCTGCACGCCGATGTACTCATAGAAAACTTTGTGCCAGGTACGATGCAGAAGTGGGGGCTTGGTTTTGAGGACTCTTTATCCAAAAAATTTCCCCAACTTATTTATTGTGGGATCTCAGGTTTTGGCGCTGAAGGTCCTTTAGGAGGGCTTCCGGGCTACGACGCAGTACTTCAAGCAATGTGCGGTCTCATGAGTATTAATGGTGATGCACACACTGGCCCGATGCGCACGGGCATGCCAATCGTTGATATCGTCACAGGCTACAACGCATTTTCCGGCATCACTATGGCACTACTGGCGCGTGCACGTATTGGCCATGGTCAGCGTGTTGACGCAACGCTCTTTGATACTGCGCTTAGTTTGTTAATTCCACACGCGGTGAACTGGATGGCTTCAGGCCAGACTCCAGGATTATGGGGCAATGCCCATCCAAATATTCCCACCTATAACCGCTTTGATGTCGGAGATGGTCAGATGTTTCTGGGCATCCTCAACGATGCGCAATTTGTTAAGTTCTGCAAAAAAATTGGTCGTGATGATTTAGCCTTGGACGCACGCTTCCAAACAAATACCAGCCGCATTGAGAACCGTGATGTATTGCAAGCGCAATTAGACCAAGCGCTCAAACCTTTTACGCGCGCCGAGCTGTGCAAGAGTCTCATGGAAATCGGCATTCCGGCCGGTCCCGTCCATAATGTCGCCGAAGCGCTGCAACAACCTCACACCGCTGCCCGCGATATGCTCATCACCCGTCCCGACTATCAGGGACTTGGGTTGCCAATCAAGCTGTCCGCCACACCAGGCCAAGTTGGTCGCAAGCCTCCAAAGCTTGGGGAGAGCAACCTAGAAATCCTTAACCGCGATAAGTGATAGGCTAAGGCACGGTGACTCGGATTCACTAGGGAAAGCGAGCGGTCCTTTGACCCGCCATGGGCGTTTAGAATTGATCATCAGTCAATTCTGCTGAGCTTATGGAGACAAAATGAAAAATATTCTTAATCGCGGCTTATCGTTTGCAATGGCAGCTAGTGTGCTCGGCTTCGGTCTGATGGCGGCTGACAATGCTTCTGCCCAAAGCAAGTGGCCAGATAAAACCGTTCGAATGATTGTTCCAGCGCCACCCGGTAGCGCGCCTGACGGTCAAATTCGATTGCTTAGCCAGAAGCTGAGTGAAATGTGGGGTCAACCTGTTGTGGTTGAAAACATCGTCGGTGCGGGTGGGCTCATTGGCGCCGACCGTGTGGCCAAGGCTGCGCCGGACGGTTACACATTTCTTTACAACACCATCGGACCAATCGCAGTTGCGCCGAGCCTGATGCCAACCAAAATGTCATTCAATCCTGAAAAGGATCTGATGGCAGTCAGCCTTGCGACAAAAACACCGAACTGGATCACCGTCCTGCCAACGCATCCAGCGAATAACATCCAGGATTTGATTGCGTTAGCAAAGAAGAATCCGGGCAAAATTCGCTATGGAACTGCTGGCCCCGGCACAACGCAACACTTGACGGGGGAATTGCTGAATCTTGTGGCTGGCATTGAGCTAGTTGGGATACCTTATAAATCCAGCGCACAGATGACGACCGACGGCTTAGGCGGACAAATCGATATTTTGATTCACAATACGCCCGTTCTACTGCCGCATTTGAACGCAGGTAAGTTGAAAGCCCTCGCCATCACAAGCGATGTCCGCTCATCTACCCAACCTAACGTCCCAACGATGATCGAATCTGGCGTTAAAGGCTTTGAGATCACCGCATGGTTTGGCTTTATGGCTCCGGCTGGGACTCCGAAACCGATCGTTGACAAGGTTTCCAAAGATGTTGCAAAAGTCTTAGCGATGCCTGACGTCAATAAACGGATCGTTGACCAAGCCACCATCGTGGTGGGTAGTACGCCTGAAGAATACGCCGCATTTATTAAGGCCGAAACAGCCAAATGGAAAGATGTCATTATTCGCACAAAAATGACAGCAGACTAAACATAGCTAAGTCGCACCGACTTGGTGCGACTTACGCCCTCTTCTGGCGCATCGCTCTGATGCGCCGCACAAATCCCTCCTGGTTTTCCCTCGTCTAGCCCCTCAGAGGCTGGCATGAGATTTGCTTCGGTCATACCTCAAGCCTTGTCTTTTCATCAAACTCTTGGGGGCTCTATGACTACTCTGTATAAACGTTCCGCCACCTCACTATCTGCCGCTGCGATCATCGCAGCCTGCAGCCTGAGTTCTGGCGCATGCGCCCAAACAGCCCCCGCGGCTGCTCCAGAGGCCGCGGCTCCAGGCCCCTTCACCGCCAACGTAACTGTTGTGAATGACTACCGTTATCGCGGTATCTCGCAATCAAACTTTCAACCGGCGATCCAAGGCGGCTTCGACTACGCACACTCAAGCGGCTTCTACGTCGGAAACTGGAACTCCTCGATCAGCTGGATTTCCGACGCCGCATCAACGGCCGGAAACAATGCCTCAGCCCCCATCGAAATGGATTTCTACGCAGGTTTCAAACACGAGTGGTCAAAAGGTTTTGCGGCTGATATCGGCGTCCTTCAGTACTACTATCCAACATCAAACCTCTCTGCCTTTGCAACGAATCCAAATACGACCGAGCTCTATGTCGCACAGAACTTTACCTTCGATGCGATCACCGGTTACTTGAAATTTTCTTACGCCGTGACACCTCTGTTCGGCACGCAAAACAGCTCGGGCTCTAACTACACGGATCTAACCGTTAATTACGACACCGGTGTTTGGGGTCTGTCTCTGAACGGACACGTAGGTTACCAAGCAGTTGCTGGAAGCTTAGCGGACGGCAGTGCTTCAAACGCAAGCCTCTACTCCTATGCGGATTGGAAGCTTGGCGTGACAAAAGACTTCGGTAGCGGATTTGCGGGCGCCGTGGCCTACGTTGGCACCAACGCTAAAAACGGTGCTTACATGAATCCTAATGCGCAAAATCTCGGCAAGGCGGGCTTCCTGATCTCGCTCACCAAAACGTTTTAATTCCTCTGGGAGATACTTGTGAAACTCATCACAGCAATCATAAAAAACTTCAAACTTGACGAGGTCCGAACAGCACTATCGGGCGTCGGCGTATCGGGTGTAACCGTCACGGAGGTTAAAGGTTTCGGTCGGCAAAAAGGCCATACCGAACTCTACCGTGGCGCCGAGTATTCTGTCGACTTTCTACCAAAGATCAAACTAGAGGTCGCGGTCGCTGACGATTTGGTTGAGACTGCGATTGAAGCAATCGAGAAATCGGCACGCACCGGCAAGATTGGTGATGGGAAAATATTTGTTTCGCCCATTGAGCATGTGGTCCGCATTCGCACCGGTGAAACCGGCGCATCAGCACTTTAAACAAGAGGTGTAACGTGTCTAACACTATTAAAAAACTATTCGCGACAGGCCTACTAGCCGCAGCAACCCTGCCCTTTACAGCAGTGGCAGCAGCCCTTGAACCAAATAAGGGTGATACCACCTGGATGTTAATTTGTACGGCACTCGTCATGCTGATGACTCTGCCAGGCCTAGCGCTTTTTTACGGCGGCCTAACACGCAGCAAAAACGTCTTGTCGGTACTCGTTCAATGTATGGTGGTCTTTTCGTTGATCATCGTTCTATGGTCCATTTATGGTTATAGCCTTGCGTTTACTGAGGGCAACGCCTTCATCGGTAAGTTTGATCGCCTCTTCCTTAAAGGACTCACACCAGAGTCCGTTGCAGCAACCTTCAGCAAAGGCATTGTTATTCCTGAATTGATCTTTATGGCGTTTCAGGGTGTCTTCGCTACGATTACCTGCTGTCTGATTGTCGGCGCTTTCGCAGAGCGTGCGAAATTTGCGGGCATCTTAGTGTTCATGGTGATCTGGTTTACATTCTCGTACCTTCCTATTGCGCACATGGTTTGGGCTTGGCCTGGGCCAGATGACATCAAGGATGCAGCCTCACTTGAAGCCGTCACAGCTAAAGCTGGCTGGTTGTTCCAAAAAGGTGTCCTGGACTTTGCCGGTGGCACAGTCGTGCACATCAACGCAGCAATTGCAGGTTTAGTCGGCTCGTTCGTGATCGGTAAGCGAATCGGTTTTGGTAAAGAGCCGATGAAACCACACAACATGGTTCATGTAATGGTTGGTGCATCACTGTTGTGGTTTGGTTGGTTTGGCTTTAACGCGGGTTCAGCACTCGAAGCAAACGGTACC
>CAIYWO010000315.1 GCA_903929925.1 uncultured beta proteobacterium
CACCATCATGACAAAAGTCCTCTTCGTATGCATGGGCAATATCTGCCGGTCGCCCAGTGCTGAAGGCGTTTTTCGCCACCTTATCAATGACGCGGGTCTCTCAGACGTCGTGGGCATTGATTCTGCCGGTACCCATAACTTTCACGTCGGTGAAGCCCCAGACGCGCGCGCGCAGGCTGCCGCTCGCAAACGTGGCTACGAAATCACTCGCACGGAAGCTCGCCAGATCACGGCAGAGGACTTCCGTGAGTTCGATTTGATTTTGGCCATGGACTGGGAAAACCTTTCCGCACTGCAACAGCAGTGTCCAAAGCCCCATCATCACAAACTCATGCTGCTGATGCGCTTTGCCAATGAATTCGAAGAAGCCACAGTGCCTGATCCGTATTATGGTGGTCCTGAGGGTTTTGGCAAAGTACTGGATTACCTCGAGGATGCCTGTCAGGGCGTACTTGAGCTCGTTCGCAAGCGCGTAACGCAGTACCAGGCCGCTTGATAGCCAGACCACACCACTCACCATGAACGAAGGGTAGTGATCAAAAACCGCGCAAATGCGCGGTTTTTTCATCGTGGAGGGCTAATTCCACGTAACTTCTAAGGGCATATCCTAGTAAAACAGTCGGGAATTGGTTATACTTGAGTTGTTTAGTCGGGTAAGCCAACTCATTCGCAACGTTTCTCTCTTAAGGATTCCGTCATGAGGCTCACTACAAAAGGACGATTCGCGGTTACCGCCATGATTGACCTGGCTTTGCGTCAGCAAAGCGGTCCGGTCACGCTTTCGGCAATCAGTCAGCGTCAGAATATTTCTCTCTCTTACCTTGAGCAGTTGTTTGGCAAGCTGCGCCGACACGAGCTCGTTGAGAGCGTGCGTGGCCCAGGCGGCGGCTACACGCTTGCCCGTTTGGGACGCACGATTACCGTTGCGGACATCATTTTCGCTGTCGACGAGCCGATCGATGCGACGAACTGCGGTGGTAAGACGGACTGTGCGAACGGTACAGATGGCAAGCCAGGCATCTGTATGACGCATGAGCTCTGGTCAACACTCAACCGCAAAATGGTCGATTTCCTCGATTCTGTGTCGTTGCAAGATTTGGTTGATCAACAGCGCGTACGGCAATTACAAGAGGCAAATCAAGCCGCAGGCGTTCGCGTCAACGTCGTGGGTTCAAGCGTACCAGGCATCAAGCAGCCTGTGCCAGTCACTGCTTAACGATTTAAGATTCAGGATTCAGATATGTCAACGCGTCCCATTTATTTTGATTACTCCGCCACTACGCCGGTTGATCCGCGTGTGGTCGATAAAATGGTGCCTTGGTTGTACGAGAACGCAGGTAATCCTGCCTCGCGCAGTCACGCCTATGGTTGGGAAGCCGAAGAGGCTGTCGAGCGTGCGCGCGCCCAGGTTGCGTCCCTCGTAAACGCTGACCCACGTGAAATTATTTGGACCTCCGGTGCAACCGAGTCAAATAACCTTGCGATAAAAGGTGCTGCTGGTTTCTACGCGGAGCGCGGTAAACACATCATTACAGTGAAAACCGAGCACAAAGCCGTGCTTGATCCTTGTCGCGAACTTGAGCGCCAAGGCTTTGAAGTCACATACTTGGACGTGCAGGAAAACGGTTTGATCAGCCTTGAAGCGTTCAATGCGGCCTTGCGTCCTGACACAGTGTTGGTGTCCGTGATGTTTGTGAACAATGAAATCGGCGTGATCCAAGACATCGCGACGCTCGGCGAGATCTGCCGGTCAAAAAATATTATTTTTCACGTCGATGCTGCGCAGGCGACGGGTAAGGTCGCGATCGATTTGCAAACATTAAAAGTCGACTTGATGTCCTTTTGTGCGCACAAGACATACGGCCCAAAGGGGATCGGCGCGCTGTATGTGCGTCGTAAGCCAAGGATCCGTATCGAGGCACAAATGCACGGTGGTGGCCATGAACGCGGTTTTCGCTCTGGCACCTTGGCAACGCACCAGATCGTCGGCATGGGTGAAGCCTTTGCGCTGGCCCAGGCAGAGATGGGAACTGAAAACGAGCGTATCCGCATGTTGCGCGATCGTTTGTGGGCAGGCTTGTCCCAGATCGAAGAGGTCTACCTGAACGGTGATCTGGAGCATCGCGTGCCACACAACTTGAACGTCAGCTTCAATTACGTCGAGGGTGAGTCACTGATTATGGCAATCAAAGAGCTCGCCGTGTCCAGCGGTTCTGCTTGCACCTCGGCAAGTCTCGAGCCTTCTTACGTCTTGCGTGCCTTAGGGCGTAACGACGAGCTGGCTCACAGCTCCATCCGTTTCACGATTGGTCGCTTTACGACTGAGAAAGACATCGACTTTGCTGTCGAGCTGTTAAAGACACGTGTTGGTAAGCTGCGCGATATGTCGCCGCTTTGGGAGATGGCCAAAGACGGCATCGATTTGAATTCAGTTCAGTGGTCCGCACATTGATTTTTACCGCCGGAGAAACAACATGGCATACAGCGATAAAGTTTTAGATCACTACGAAAACCCCCGCAACGTCGGGACGTTTGACAAGGGTGATGATCAGGTCGGTACCGGCATGGTTGGTGCCCCCGCCTGTGGTGACGTCATGAAGTTGCAGATTCGTGTGAACGAAGCTGGCATCATTGAAGATGCACGTTTTAAAACCTATGGCTGCGGTTCAGCGATTGCTTCGAGTTCTTTGGTCACTGAGTGGGTCAAGGGCAAAACACTTGACGAAGCTTTGACAATTCGCAACACCCAAATCGCAGAAGAGCTTGCTTTGCCTCCAGTCAAGATACACTGTTCGATCTTGGCTGAAGATGCGATTAAAGCTGCGGTCAAAGATTACAAAGACAAGCACACGGGATAATCATGGCCGTCACACTTACGTCACAGGCTGCCGATCACATCGGCAAATATCTGCAAAAACGCGGCAGCGGTATTGGTTTGCGTTTAGGTGTACGCACGACAGGTTGCTCGGGAATGGCCTACAAACTCGAGTACGTTGACGAAGCCGCCTCTGAAGATCAGGTATTCGAAAGCTTCGGTGTCAAAGTTTTTGTTGATCCCAAAAGTCTGTCGTACCTTGACGGAACTGAGCTCGATTACGCTCGCGAAGGCTTGAACGAGGGCTTCAAATTCCGGAACCCGAATGAGAAGGCCACCTGCGGTTGCGGTGAATCTTTCACCGTATAACCAGTCGTGAACGCAACGGATCATTTCACTTTACTAGGCTTGCCGCGCGCGTTCTCGGTTGATCCGCAGGTACTTGAAGCTGCATGGAAGCGTGTTGCGACCGCTGTGCATCCAGATCGTTTCGCAGCGGGTTCAGCCGCTGAAAAACGTGTCGCACTGCAATGGAGCACGCAGGCCAACGAGGCTTGGCGTGTTCTCAAAGATCCTCTTTCCCGCGCTCGCTATCTGTGTGAGTTATCCGGCATCGACTTGCAGACCGAGACGAACACTGCGATGGCACCGGCATTCTTGATGCAGCAAATGGAATGGCACGAGGCGCTCGAAGAGTTGGCGTCGCATCCTGATCCAGACGGCTATCGCGTGCTGACTAAACAATTCGATGAGGCTCGCAACGAGTTCGTTCAGACCTTGACAGAGCTGTTTGAGAAACAACAGTTCGATCAGGCGGCGGCGCGTGTGCGAGAGTGGATGTTTTTAGACAAACTCATTACGCAACTGAAGCAAACACATGGCGTTACTGCAGATCTCTGAGCCAGGCGAATCGCCTGCTCCCCATCAACGCCGCTTGGCGGTTGGTATCGACTTAGGTACGACCCACTCGTTGGTTGCCGCAGTACGCAGTAGCGTGCCAGAAGTTTTGCCAGACGAGCAGGGGCGCATGCTGGTGCCATCAGCCGTTTATTATGAAACGGCTGATCGTGCGTTGGTCGGGGTTGATGCCCTTGCGCAGCAGGCAGCGCACCCTTTGGATACCTTGGTTTCAATTAAACGCTTCATGGGGCGATCACATGCTGAGGCCGCCGCCTCGGATGTGCCTTATGTATTTGCACCTGACGGGCAGAGTGTGCGGATTCAGACGACACACGCAAGCGTGTCGCCGGTTGAAGTCGCAGCTCGCATTCTCGACAAGCTCAAATTCTTGGCGGAAGGAACGCTTGGAGATTCCCTGGTTGGTGCGGTGATCACGGTCCCCGCGTATTTTGATGATGCGCAGCGACAGGCGACCCGGGATGCTGCACGTCTAGCCGGACTGAATGTGTTGCGTTTGCTCAATGAGCCGACGGCGGCTGCCATCGCGTATGGTCTTGATCATGAATCAGAGGGCGTCTACGCAGTCTACGATCTGGGCGGAGGCACCTTCGATTTATCGCTCCTGCGCTTAACGCGTGGCGTGTTCGAGGTGATTGCGACGGGTGGTGATACGCGCTTAGGAGGCGATGATTTTGATGCGCTGATTGTGGCGTACTTTACACGCACGCTTTGCCTGAACGATTTGTCGCCCGCCTCCCGACGTGCGATGTTAAGTGCTGCGCGTTTGTTGCGCGAGGCCTTGACGGACCGATCGGATCACACCGTGAACGTAACCCTTGAGGGCGTTACGCTGGCTTTGTCTCTGACGCGCCAAGCATTCGAAGCGATGGCGTCAGGTTTGATTGAACGCACCCTAGACTGTGCACGACTCGCGCTCAAGGATGCATCACTTTCTGTGAAGGATATCAATGGCGTGGTGATGGTTGGCGGCGCAACGCGCATGCCCATCGTGCGTCAATCAGTGGGCACTTTCTTTGGTTCTGAGCCTTTGATTGATTTGAATCCCGACGAGGTCGTTGCCTTAGGTGCTGCGCTACAAGCGAACTTACTAGCGGGTAATCGCAATCCAGGGGAAGACTGGTTATTACTAGATGTCACACCGCTGACCCTTGGGCTTGAAACAATGGGTGGGCTGGTCGAGCACATCATCCCGCGTAACAGCACGATTCCTGTTGCACGTGCTCAGGAATTCACAACCTTTAAAGACGGACAGACTGCTCTGGCTTTACACGTCGTACAAGGCGAACGCGATTTGGTTGCCGATTGCCGGTCTCTTGCACGATTTGAATTGCGTGGTATTCCACCCATGGTCGCGGGTGCGGCAAAAATTCGTGTGACCTTTCAAGTTGACGCGGACGGACTGCTGAGCGTGACGGCCCGTGAGCTGGCCTCGGGTGTCGAAGCGTCAGTGACTGTTAAACCCTCTTATGGC
>CAIYWO010000316.1 GCA_903929925.1 uncultured beta proteobacterium
ACTACAAGCCGGGCGCAGGCGCGTCACTTGCGGCAGATCTGACAGCTAAAGCACCCGCCGACGGCTACACCCTGCACATTACAGACTCGGGGCCAATGACGATCTTGCCGCATATGCGCAAGCTCGGCTATGACCCCCTCAAGAGCTTTACGCCAATCTCTATGGTTGGTGGGGGCGGTGTCGTGGTGGTCGTGCTGCCCACCTCCAAGGCAACTGACATCAAGACACTCGTAGAGCTGGCGAAGAAAGATCCTAAAAACTGGAGCTATGGCACTTCCGGTATCGGTGGCGTGGGTCACCTCGCGGGCGAACAGTTCAAAGCTGCCGCGAAGTTAGATATTTCGCACATCCCATACAAAGGTGGCAACCCTGCGATCGCTGAGTTGCTAGGAGGTCATGTGCCCGTCTTGTTCTCTTCTCTGGGTGCTGCAGCGACCCAGATTCAATCAGGCAAACTGCGCGCGCTTGCCGATACTTCAAGCAAACGCAGTTCCATGTTCCCAGATGTTCCAACAATGGCTGAATCAGGCTTCCCCGGCTTTGATGCAACAATTTGGTTTGGTATTGTTGGTCCAGCTGGGCTACCCAAGGAAGTAATGGATAAGCTCGTACCAGCCCTTGCCTCTATCATGAAAGATCCTGAAGTCATTGCTGCGATTAAACGTGAGGGCTATGAGCCCATGCCTTTCACACCGCAACAAACTGCAGATCGCATCAAATCTGATTTTGCACTGTGGGGCAAAACAGTAACTGACTCAAACATCAAAGCGGATTAAACATGGCATTACCCTCAAGACTGCTGACCGATCTACCCGAGCAGATTCCGCTCGATCAGGAACGTCCGTTTCAGACAACCAGAATCCGCAGTCCCATCGCAGGCCCGAAGCTTATCGTCACTGCCGCTGTCCACGGCAATGAGACATGCGGGACCTTTGCCATCGAGAAATTGGTCAAGCAGTTTGAGTCAGGAGAACTAAAGCTACTCAAAGGATTCGTGACCTTTGTACCAGTTACGAATCCCAAGGCTTACCGACTAAAGAGACGTGCGGGCGACCGAAATTTGAATCGCCGTTTAATGCCGACTGAGTCGCCTGCACAGTACGAGGATCACATCGCAAACTGGCTATGCCCACTTTTGGCAGAGCATGATGGCCTGCTTGATCTTCATTCATTTCAGAGCGGTGACACGGCCTTCGCACTCTTTGGCCCGCCAAACAACAGCCATGCCCTTGAGCCCTTTTCGCATGCACAGATAGAAGAGGAGCTCATTACTCGGCTCGGTTGCAAGCGGTTTGTTTATGGGTGGCTAAGCACTTATGCCAAAGGCATCGAGAGACGTGCTGCAGAAGTCAAAGCAGGACGCTTCAACGCCAAGGATGTAGATGTCGATACACGCTACGGGATCGGCACTACCGAATACATGCGCTCTGTGGGTGGCTGGTCGCTCACCCTAGAGTGCAGTCAGCATGACGATGTCGGAGGACGCGATGTTGCGTACCACGCGATTGTGAACACCCTGACCTATCTCGGCATGATCGCTGGAACGCCGCCCGCGGCAGCGAAAGAGTTTGAAGTACTCGGTCTTTATGACGTATTTGATCGCTTTGATATGAACGATCAGTTTGCCAAACCCTGGAAGAGCTTTGATTCAATCAAGCAGAGCGAATGCATCGGTATCCGAGCCGATGGCACACAAATTATTGCAGAACGCGATTGCTTTATTGTGTTTCCGAACATGAAGTCGCAGCCCGGCCAAGAGTGGTTCTACCTTGCTCACGCCGGGGGACGCTTAGGGCGCTGAGGATTAATAGGCACTCACGTTTTTTGCGATAAAGTAAACCGCAGTAACTAACGCTGACGCACCGCCAAGCAGCTTCCACGTCATTCCGTGGAGCTCTTTGTGAAGTTCTTTATACAAATCGGCTTTCAGCGCGTTCAAATCGGACTTTGTAGCAAACATATCCAAGCGCGTCTCAATACGCGCTAAGCGGTCCCGCGTATCAATCTCAAATTTCTCAAAGCGTGCAAGCCTTTCCTGCATCTGCCGTCCTAATGATTCTCAAAGAAAAATTATCTATTAGTGGCGCAGACTTAGCAAACTAATTTTTGCAACAGTATGTAACTAGCCATTGCGTCAATACCGAAGTCGCCAAGAGAAAATCGTCCACCGACATCTCTTCATCGGGATGATGGCTGCCGTTGGGATTACGGATAAATAAGAATCCGAACGGGATACCTGCTGCATAGAAGGCAGCTGAATCATGAGAGGCGGGACTCGGCAAGTCAGGCACTTGCAAGCCTAATTCTTTCGCGCATGCACGCAACTGGGAGGTGATCATTGGATCAGCTGGAGCAACACCGGCCGAGGCTTCTGGCCCAAGCTCGATTTTGACGCGACGCTTGGCAGCCACATCCTTCACCAGTGCCAAAAACTTCTCTTTCAGTTCGGCAAGATCTGCACTGTCGTAGGCGCGCACATCCAGGCTTAATCCAAACTCTCCAGGCACGATGGTCAATCCATGGCGCGCGCTGTTTGTCTGAAACTCGCCAATGGTACAGGCCATCAAACGACCTGCCTGTTCCCACTCCGCCCAGATCTTGTCGAGTCCGAGTGCAATATCGGCACCCGCAAGTGATGCATCGTGACGATAACGACGACCTAGACCAACATGACCGTACTCGCCAGTGATCTTGATCTTTGGGTAACGAAAATTGCCTGGCACTCCGGAGCCAATCGCGATCGCATGCCCATCTATGGCAAGGCTGGGTGCCTGTTCAATATGCACTTCCATGAAGGCTTTGACATTTTGCGGTGTCAGGTAAGCATCACCGCGCTGAACAGCATCGGGGTCACCGCCCGCTTCGCGCAAGTGCTCCGCTAAGGTGCGTCCTGTATCAATGCGTTTGGCCTGCAAGGCAGCAGCCTGCAGAGATCCAAGGGCACCGCGACTCCCGATGTACGACACCTGGAACCAGATGCTTTCCTCAGCGCGCACACCCATCACGACGATATCGCATTCCGGCTGCAGGCCAGTTTCCTGGATCGCTTCCACAGCAATTAAGCCAGCCACGACTCCGGCAGCTCCGTCATAGTTGCCGCCCGCTGCGACGGAGTCAAGATGCGAGCCAATCACAATCGCTGGGGCAGAACGGTCTCGACCAGGCAACACCATGTAGGTGTTGCGCATATGGTCGTGTCGGATCTCTAAGCCAAGGTCAGACGCGTACTTCTCAACCAATTCATGGGCGAACTGCTCGCCAGCCCCATACGTGTCACGCGAGACGCCGCCTCGTTTGGCATCAAGACTACCCTCGCGCAATTGCTCAAACAGCCATTGCGCCTCAGGATAAAGACTCATAACAAGGGAATCGACCTGAAGGCGAGCATTCATACAAAGGAATCCTATAGCCACCTAGCGTTTACCAACGCAAATGCTAGAGGCGATTGAAGAGAGTATTGGTGTTTAATGATACAGAATACTTTTTATTGCGACACGACCTTTTGAATATCATTGCATTATTCGTTATCGGGCTAGGTGCATCGATTGCCCCGCTAGACTTCTCTGTGAATGTCGCTTTTCCAGCGATTTCAGAGGCGTTCTCGCTTCCCACCAAAAGTATTCGCTGGATTCCCTTCTCTTACGTGCTCACATATGGCGTGCTCGTGATTGGTTTTGGAGCCTTGGGAGATCGCCTTGGCCACCTGCGGGTGTTTAGGGCTGGGCTTGTGCTGGCCATCATCGCGCTGACACTTTGCGCCTTAGCCCCGACCTATCCTTGGCTAATCGCCGCACGGGTCTTGCAAGGGATCGCAATGGCCTTAACTTTATCCTGTGCGCCGGCGATTGTGACGTTCCTATACGACGAGACACAACGCACAAGAGCCTTGTCTCTCTACGGAAGCATGACAGCGATCGCAAGCGTAGCCGCGCCACTCATTGGCGGCGTCATGATTGCGTGGTTGGACTGGCCGGGCGTCTACTGGTTTAGGGTCCCTATCGCGATCATCGCGCTGGCCTTCTTGCCTTTGTTAACGCCAAGGCTCAGGGCAAACGCACAGCACCGCGAGACACCCTCGGCGCAGCCTAGACCTTCAACACTGGGATTGCTGTTTCACACAAGTCGCCAAAACAAACGCTTTCTCTGGATAAACATCGTAAGCGCAGTCTTGCAACTAGCGACCTTTGCCGTCCCCTTGTTGGTACCCTACTACCTCTCAACAGTCGCAGCCTGGCCAGCAGAACGAATCGGAATCGTTTTGGGCTGTTGGGCGAGCGGCACGCTGCTTGGCTCGATGCTCACTGGGCTTATTTCTAAGCGTTTGGCATCTAATTTGATTGCCTATGGCGCTGCCTGGATATGCACCGGCGGTTTGATTTGTGTCATGTTGTGGTCTGACGTTCCAAACTGGGGCCTCATTTTCTTTTCCATGCTCCTCCAAGGCGTAGGCTTAGGACTATTTCAAGTGGCGTACGCAGACTTGATTGTCGCTAGTCTTCCTCGCCAAGCGCGCGGCGTTGCCGGCGGCATCACGGTCTTTACACGCACGGTTGGTGTCGTGACGGGAGCAATCTTTTGGCTCTGGGTGCTGCAACTCGCCTACCCGCTGCCTCAAACTGACGCGATGCAGACAAAGCAAATATTTATGACCGGCTTTAAAAGTGTCTTTTTATGCGCGGCTGGTTTGATAGCAGTTTGCCTTCTGTTTACGAGGCTGCAGACCGATCTATGGCGGCACAGAGCTGAAGAAAACCGCGGTTTCTAACGCCCGAGCACCACACGACAAGAAAGGAATCGACATCTACGCTGAGATGCCGATTCGAATCTACGTACGTTAAGCGCCAGCCTTAAACGATTTATTCCAATACTCAAGCACCTGAGTTTTTTCAGATACTAAAGACTTGGAATCGTAGGGCAGCACGCGCTTGAGCTCACTTTCGTTGAAGCTCACACGGGCCTTCAAATCGGCCGGCAAGTCGGCATTACGAACTGTAGGTGCATAGCCCATCGCTTTAGCGAACTCAACCTGCCCTTTCGGATCCATCATCGCATTCAAAAATTTCCAGGCACCGGGCTTGTTGCGAGCATTCTTAGGTACGGCGCCCTCAAACGTAACAGCGACGGCGCCCTCTTTAGGTACGACAAAACCAAGAGGTAAGCCGGCATCCTGCCATTGCAACGCACGCGCTTTCCACATGCAAGTCATCCAGATCTCGCCAGACTTTAGTGCAGCAGCAACCGCTTCGTTTGACGGAAAAACCTTCGGGTCATTCTTCTTGATATTCGCCAGCATATCCATGCCGGCTTTGAAGGTTGACATATTGCCGCCATTTGCCAGGCCCACGAAAAGCGTATTGGCCACATGCAAGATATCTGAAAACCCAACACGACCGCGATACTTCGGATCTGTTGCTGCAGCAAACGAATCCGGAGGAGTGGGGATTTTTTCCTTGTTGTAAACCAAGACCATCGCACTGAAGATATGAGGGATGGAGTACGAAGTACGGAATTGTTCGTATGTATTCGCAACGTTGGGGGTGTTGGCTACGCTAACTGCCTCAAACGGATCGACAAGTGACAAGTCGTACATATCAACGTCCTGCAAGAGTGCCACATCCATCGATCCACGGCGAGATTTCGTTTCAGCGCGAATTTTCGTTGCGCGTGCAACTGCATTACCAGTGTCAAACACGACCGGAGCGCCAGCCAACGGGTTCACAATCTTCTGGAGCAGGTTTTGATAGTCACCGCCCCATGTGCCGACAACAACGTTTGCGTCCTGCGCCATCGCTTCGCGACCAAACATTGGCAAAGCAGAAGCCAAAAGCAGTCCAGAGGACGATTTCAAAAAAGTACGTCGCTTAAAGGTCGTTGCTTGCATAAAAACTCCTTGGTGAAGACAAAGAAATTTGACTTGAGTGACCTAACCCTGATGCTGCCACCCCATTCATCGGATACAGCTTAACCGCTGACTGCTCAAAATGCTTGGAAATTTCATCGGCACTTAGATCCCGTGTGATCACGATGATCACATTAGGACGATTTATTTGCGTCGACATGCGACGTGGCATACCGTAAGTCGTGCCGACGCCTTGAATGAGAATTGGCTCTTCGCAGTCTGTTACTTTCACCAGCGCTTTCACGCGCAAGAGCTTTTCCCCAGCCAAGCCTGCAAGATCATCCAGCCACCAGGACAAGTTTTCCCACGAGACATCAGAGGCTGCCTCACCGCGAAGCACATGTATGCGATTGTGCTCTAACCCACCCTCTCGCGCAAAGCTCAAACTAGCTGCCGCCACGTCGGCAATCGAAGTCATACTCTCACCAGTCGAGGTGAAAGCTGCGTCAACCAACGCCGCGCGGTCGCGCCCAAACACGATTTCAGCCAGAGGATTGAGCGCCCGTGCTTGTCGCACACGCTCTTCAAGTGTCGCATCATCTACAAGATCAATTTTTGTCAGAACGATTTTTTGTGCAGCAGCAAGTTGAGCCGCCGCATCCTCAAACTGCTCTGTACGCAGCCCCCCTAATTGTGCATCGAGGGTAGAGACGACCGAAACACGTAACCCACGCTTTGAAAGCTCGGGGTCTGCTAGGGACGCCAGAATGGGTCCCGGCCGAGAGAGCCCACTCGTCTCAAGAATCACACGACGTAGCGCTAACGATCCTGTCGGGCGGGGCGCGTCTAAGAGATCAGCAACAGTCGTCACCAAACTACTGCGCAAGGAGCAACAAACACACCCGTTGGCAAGCATCCGCAGATCAAGGGAATCCTGGCCCTCTGCAACCAAGACCCCATCGATGCCGATCTCGCCAGCTTCATTCACAATAACAGCGGTGTCACGCAGCTGCGTTCGACGCAAAAAGTCAGAGAGCAGCGTTGTCTTTCCGCTACCTAAAAAGCCACATAAGACTACAAGCTCAACGGGCTGGCGGTCTGTCATCTTCGCTACCCACCCAGCTCTGATTCACCATGTCGCGCACTTCGGCCAACAACTGCTCAGTGTCGTACACCAAGCCAGCACGAATCGTATAGCGCAACGAACGCTTCCATTCAGCCTTCGATGTCTCGTCGTTTAAGCGTATGGCACCAGTGCCGTACATGAGCTTGAAATCTTCAAGTGGATTGAGGTCATGCACGAGCAAATCAGCACGCTTACCTACATCGATCGAACCCGTGTCATCTTCCAGGCCCAAGAGCTCGGCGCCAAGAGACGTGGCAGCACGCATCACTTCAAGAGGATGAAATCCAGCCTCTTGCAATAGCTCTAGCTCACGAATCAAACCAAAGCCATAAATTTGATAAATAAAGCCTGAATCACTTCCCGCGCAGACACGTCCGCCAAGGTTCTTATATTCGTTGACGAACTGCATCCACAACTGATAATTCTGTTTCCACTCAACTTCGTTGGTCGTGCTCCAGCGATACCAGTACGCGCCATGTCCGCCGCGTTGGGGCTGGAAGTACTTCCAAATCGTTTTGATCGTGTAATCGCCGTGCCAGTCAGCTCTGCGCGCTCGCATTAAGTCGCGATTTGCATCGTAAATATTAAAAGTCGGTACAAAGGTGTGACCGACTTCAAGGAACTGCTCGAGCACATCGTTCCACTTTCTGCTGCCTGGCTGCGCGGCTTGCATGAACATCTGCCCAGACACGGAGAAGCGAAAATATTCATCTCCGTAGTTATAGTCAGTCGGGAAATTTTGAACAGTACGGTTTTCGAATAGCGCCTCGGGGATACCGTAATAATGTTCAGAGCTCGTCAGTCCCCATTTTGCAGAACTCAAGGCATTGACGCGGGTGACTGCCATCTGTGCGTGGTGACATCCGCTACGCAAGCCTTGTTTATTTGCCTCGTCGAGCGCAGCTTGCATAATGGTGGGCGGTGCACCAAAAAACTTGATACCGTCAGCACCACGCGCCTTCACGCGCTTGACCCAATCACGTGCTTGTTCAGGAGTAAATATTGTTTTGATACGCTCATTCACTGCAGGAAAGTAAGCGTGCAAGATCATCCGAGGCGCTGCGATTTGGTTCGCTTCAGCAGCATCGCGTTGCTGCAACATGTAGTTCAGACCGTTCATCGAGCCCATTTCGCGGACAGTTGTCACACCGTGCGCCAGCCAAAGCTTGTAAACATAGTCTGCCGTGGGCACTTCGCCACTCATCGCATGCCAAGGCGTACCAACGTGCGCGTGACAATCAATCAGGCCTGGCGTCACGAACTTCCCATGGCAATCAATCTCATGATCGCCCGCCGCTGGACGATTCGCAGGGTTGATCGCTTTGAGCGGTGTGCCTACGTTTTTTAGCTCTGTGATTCGACCGTTTTCAACAACGATATCAACCGGCCCAGATGGGGGAGCACCCGTGCCATCAATAACCGTGGCGCCGCGCAGAACAAGCCTCTTGAAGGGTCCTACACCACTTGTTCGTGCTGTAGCCGGCACGGCTGGATGCATACCCTTAGGCTCAAACATCAAACGCGGCTCTTCACCAGCCAAAACATCCACAGCTTTAATATCTGCCATCACTGCTCCACATTCAATAAAAAACGAGCCGAGTCTTATAGACGATTCACGTATACAACACCTTCTTTCATGACCATCGGGATGTGGTCACCCTGCCCAAGCAGACAAGAAATGTCGCGCAGCGGGTCGCCGTCAACTATCAAGACATCTGCAAACGCCCCGGGCGTCAGGCGTCCAAGCTTGCCCGTCATATTCAACACTTCCGCTGCGGTGGTCGTTGCGCTACGCAAGACCTCAGCGATCGGCAATACCTCAGACCGAATCCGGAACTCTTCACTTTGTAGGCGATGGGATGGACCTAACAAATCACTCCCATAGCCCATCTTCACACCCGCGTTGCGATAAATTTCCAACGAAGCAAGCCCGGCTGTGCGCACTTCGTCAATTTTCGAGACGCTATCGGCGGGCAGACCGTATTGCGCACCTTCTTTGGCAAGCGCCTCGTAGGTAATCAGCGTGGGCACCACGTACGCATTATGGTCATGCATGAGCTTTGCCGTTGCTTGATCTACTAGATTGCCGTGTTCGATCGTACGCACGCCCAAACGCACGGCACGCGCAATGGCCTCCGGGGTGTACGAATGGGCCATCACATATGTTTGACGCGCTGTGGCCTCATGCACAACAGCCGCAATTTCTTCATCGGAATAGCCCCAGGACGCGATCGGATCAGTGGGTGAAGCAACACCACCGGACGCCATAATTTTGATTTGATCGGCACCCATCTGAAACTCTTGGCGTACGGCTTGACGCAAGGCATCGACACCATCAACCACACGTCCGATATCACCAGCTCGAAAACAACAGCCACAAAAACTCATTGGGCGCAGATGGTCCGAGCGCGGGCGGGGATCACCATGGCCACCCGTTTGGCTGAGTGCGCGACCTGCAATGAAGAGACGCGGCCCATCGATTGTCCCTTCATTAATTGCACACTTGAGCCCCCAGCCCGCACCTGCAGCGTCACGTACCGTGGTGAAGCCACGCTGAAGCATTCCCTTAATGATCGGTACTGAGCGCATCATCACTAACGCATCCGGCAAGACACCTTGTGTACTCAAATTAAGCTGAGTTGCCGTTACGTGCACATGCAAATCGATTAAGCCAGGCATCACTGTCTTCCCCGCTACGTCAATCACACGCGCGGTCTTACTGCTCAGGGATTTTTCTGATACCTCTTTGATCAAACCATTCTCGATCAAAATATCATGCGGTCCTAGCAGTGCATCATTCAAGGGATCGAGCAAATTTCCATTTTTAAACAGGATAGCTTCTTGCATAGACACCTCTGAATATCGAAAAATAGGAGCTTAAGACGCCATTGTTTTGACGTAGCGACGATGGATCAGCCAGTTCGCGGTCAGCGCAATCAGCATGGTCGCAATCACTAAGATGAGAGCCATACTGGAACCAAACGTCCAGTTTGATGCCTTAGCGATTTGGCCATACAACGAAGGCGCCATCATGGTGATCCCGCTACCGCCAAGCAAAACTGGGGTGGCATACGCGTTCATGCACAAAATAAACACAAGCATCGTTCCAGCAGCAACCCCTGGGGCTGCGATCGGCAGGACCACGCGCCAAAACGTAGTGAACATATTCGCGCCAAGATTCTGAGCCGCCTCTTCTACTGCGAAATCAATTCCCTCAAGGACACTCTGAAGCGTAAGAATCATGTAGGGCAGCACAACGGCTGTCGTGCCAATGACGACCGCAAGAGGCGTATATAACAACTTAATGGGTTGGGCGATCGCCCCCAGCCAGATCAACAGG
Organism: uncultured beta proteobacterium; assembly: GCA_903929925.1. Classification (GTDB taxonomy): domain Bacteria; phylum Pseudomonadota; class Gammaproteobacteria; order Burkholderiales; family Burkholderiaceae_B; genus Zwartia. The sequence continues at coordinate 10,306 of CAIYWO010000316.1, forward strand.
GCGTTGACTGCACCCGCATTGCCAAGCACCACCATCCAACCAGCCGCTCGGACAACGTTACCGACCATCAAAGGAAAGACAAGCAAAATAATCAGCAAACTCTTGTGTCGGGTCTGCGTCTTCGCTAGAAAATATGCCACGGGAAAGCCGAACAGGAGTGCAAGCAAGGTGCAGATTGCAGCGACTTTGACCGTGTCAAAAAATACGCCACGGTAATAGGAGTCACTAAAAAATTTCACGTAGTTTTCAAAGGTAAAACCTTCGCGCATCACGTGAATTGGATCGTGAAAGTTAAAGCTGTAACGAAACATCAGCACAATAGGCACCATGATGATGCAGAACACCACCAAGGATGACGGGAACGCCAAAGAAACGCCGAGTCGCGCATGACGAGCGTCGTTTAGTGATATGGCACTCACGCCCCACCCTCTTCGTTAAACACCACGCAATCAGACGCTTTAAATTTCATCGTTAGGGACTGCCCAACCACGAAGGAATCAGAGGGCGAAACCGCGGCCGTATTGGGTACCTGGCAAGACAAACGCTGTTGTCCGGGACCTGTCAGCACCACGTCGACGAAAGAACCTAAATATGCCGACGACTGAACGGTGACGGGCACGTTGTTCTCGTAAGCGTTAGTTTCAGACAATTCAACGCGCTCGGGACGCACTCCAATACGCTTGGTTCTCTCAGTTACCCCATCAGCTTTGAGCAGCAAGCCCTCTGCGGTCTTGAACTGACCAGGTCCCACACACACACCGGAAAAGAAATTCATCTTCCCGAGAAATTCGGCAACAAAAAAGTTCTCTGGGCGCTCATATAAAGCATCGGGGCGCCCTACCTGTTGCACCTTACCATCGTGCATGATGGCCATTCTGTCAGAAATGGCAAGCGCTTCCTCTTGGTCATGCGTGACGAAAATTGTGGTCAAGCCAAGACGCTGTTGCAATGCTCGGATTTCCTCACGAACCTCTAAACGAAGTTTCGCATCTAGGTTCGACAGCGGTTCATCAAGCAAAAAAACTTTAGGCTCGATTGCGAGGGCACGCGCAATCGCCACCCTTTGCTGCTGTCCACCTGACAACTGTCGCGGATAACGATCTTTGTACTCAGTCATCCGAACCATATCTAGTGCAAGCTCAATCCGGCGATCTCGCTCCTGCGCACCGACCTTGCGCATTTCAAGCCCAAACGAGACGTTTTGTGCGACTGTCATGTGCGGAAATAATGCATAGCGCTGAAATACCATCCCGGTGTTACGTTGATGGACCGGCAATGCTGTGACGTCAGTACCGCCAATCAGAATTCGACCAGCCGTTGGATCAATAAACCCAGCGATCATGCGCAAGGTGGTCGTCTTTCCACAGCCGCTGGGCCCTAAAAATGAGACCAATTCACCATCCGCGATCTCAAGCGAAAAGTCTGACACCGCGACAGAGTGTCCAAACTGCTTTTTAAGATGAACCAGAGATACATTAGCCATAGAAGATCACACCACTTGACTGAGTTTGACGAAACGGTCAGTCACCAACATGATGATACCGAGCAAGAGTATTTGAACCGATGACACGGCAGCGATCGTCGGGTCAAGGTTGAACTCGAGGTACTGCATGATCGCGATCGGCAACGTCGTGCTGCCGGGCCCGACCAGCGACAGAGAGACCTCGAGGTTCTCAAAAGAAACAATAAAACTGAACAGAGCGGCCGCTACGATTGCTGGACGCAACATTGGCAGAGTGATGCGCAAGAACGCGACACGTCCATTCGCACCGAGATTGCGAGCGGCCTCCTCTATCGATGGATCCAGCCCGTGCATGCTGGCGGAAACGAGACGGACAGTCCATGGAATTGTCAGGCAGATGTGCGCTAAAACCAAGCCTCCTAGCGTACCTACGATGTCTTGATCTAGAAAGTTCTCAGTCCTAAGATAAAACAAATAAATTGCGATGCCTGCGACAATTCCTGGCATGAGCAATGGCGATAACAAAAGAGTGTTCACATATTTTGCGCCATTGAAGCGATATCGAATCAAGCCTAACGCCGCCACAACGCCCATTGAGACCCCGATAAGCGCTGACACAATCGCCAACTGCAAACTGAACAGGAACCCGTTAACAAAAGACTGATTCTGCCAGGCGTTGTGGTACCACGACAACGTATAACCAGACGGCGGAAAATACAGAATCGAGTCTTTGAAAAAACTTAGCCAAATAACGAAGACCAGGGGACACAACATAATTGCGTACACCACGAACACAAACGTCCGCAAAAACCATTTGCCGAGATGGAGACGCCTAATTGGAACGATGCTTGCGGACACTCAATTCACTCTTAAAACGAATTAAACCGATGCTAGGGGCTAGGCACACTTTACATTACTAGCGTTTACCCTGAGCTTAAACCAAATTCTGCACAGCAAGTTGACCCAACCCCGGCCTCGCGATACTTTGTTTGTATTGCAGCACAGCAATTTCCTCAAAAAACTTTCGAGTCCCCACATCATGCATATTGAACCAGGCGTCGTAGACGGTGCAAAAATTCTTCTAAGCGTTGGAACGGCAAGTGTCGCTTGCGCGCTGATGGTGAAAACAATTATCGACACCCTTCGCTCTGACGGCGTATCGGCCCTGATCACACGCACACTGATGACCACCTGCCTGGTCTTTCTCTCTTTCGAGGTGCTTTGGCATCATCCGGTGGGCGTCTCTGAGGTGCATCTGATTATGGGAAGCACGCTCTTCCTATTATTTGGAGCTGCACCCACCGCGCTTGGACTCACCCTCGGCTTATTGATTCAAGGCATATTTTTTGCGCCAACGGATCTGCCACAGTTCGGAATGAACTTAACGTCCCTATTGCTACCACTCTTCGCGATGAGCCTGCTTGCCCGTCAGATCGTTAAACCCTCTACCGCCTACGTCGATCTGTCTTACCGCCAGACTCTCAAGTTGTCCCTTGTATTTCAAGGTGGCGTCGTCGCTTGGGTTGCTTTCTGGACACTCTATGGGCAAGGTATACACGCTACGAACTGGGAAGCTCTTACGAGTTTCGCCGCGGCCTATAGCGTCGTCGTAGTAATTGAACCTTTGCTTGATCTTGGTGTATTGGCGATGGCTAAGCGCATGAACAGAAAGGATAGACGTATTTTATTCTCGTCGCGGTTAACGGCGGCAAGCGCAACCTAACCTCAGACGCTCGAGAGACTCAGCCGCTCGGGGGCAAAGCGCAACCTGAAGGTGCTGCCCTTCCCGAGCGTGCTGGTAATTTGGAGCTGAGCGTGATGTCGGGTAGCGATGTGTTTGACAATCGCTAGACCTAAACCCGTGCCACCGGTATCACGCGAACGGCTTCCGTCCACTCTGTAAAACCGTTCGGTTAAGCGCGCTAAGTGTGCAGAGTCTATACCCGGCCCGGTGTCTGTCACAGCGAACTCACCGTGGCCGCTCGCATCGACAGACCACTTTACAGTAATCGCCCCACCCTCAGGGGTATAGCGAATCGCGTTCGAAATAAGATTGCTGAATGCCGACTGGAGTTCGCGTTGCTCACCCATCAGCAGATGAGTGCTGTCAACCGAAAACTCAATGTGGTGCTTGCCCTTGGACAACGCCTCGGCATCAGAGCGTAAAGCGCCCATCTCAGCCACAACGTTAAAAGGGGTCAAGGCTGCTACTTTTGAGTTTGCTTCGAGCTTGGCGAGCGTCAGCAAGTCCTCAACAAGATTTTTCATCCGTCGAGACTGCGTCATCATCAAGTCTAGATATCGTTGTTGTTGATCTGGCGCTAACTCAATAGATTGCATGGTTTCCAGAAAACCAATCAAAACAGTTAGAGGGGTGCGGATCTCATGCGAGACGTTCGCAACGAAGTCTCGGCGCATCGCCTCCGTGCGCTGCAGCTCGGTGATATCTTGCGCCAACAGCAAGGATTGGTCATCAGCAAAAGGAAACACCTGCACAACCACGCTCAAATTTGCAGCGACGCCCAGGCGCTCAATCACGATAGGGTTCTCAAAATCGGCGGCGTTCAAGTACCCCACAAACTCTGGATGTCGAACGAGATGGGCGATGCTTTGTTTAGCGTCTTTCTTAAAATCTAAACCGAAAAATCGCTCGGCGCTTGAGTTGCACCACTCAACCTGATTCAATGCGTCGAGCATGATCACGCCGTTGGGCGATGCCTGAAAACCTTGAATAAAACGATCATGTTGTTGTTCGATCGCATAGATCCGGTCCCGCATCTCTGTCAGCATGCGCTGCCGTTGCGTAAACACCTCCCCCCAGATTCCGAAGGCCGGGAGGGGCTCGCTCTCCGTCGCGGCTGCAGTGACTTGCAACCGATGCAGGTTGTAGTATGAATAGCCCAAGGGCAGCGCCAGGGCAAGACCCCCAAGTAAATACGCGCCCCACTCACCCAATAGATAGGCACCCAACAGCGCCAGAACGATGGAGATAAAAACAATCAGTACGAACCGCCCTGCAGCTACCGACATCTATGAAAACGCTCCGAGCGACTGTGGCTAAGACCTATCGCCGTCCACGCTAGGACTCGGCGTTCTCGTTGCACGATAACCGACTCCCCGCACAGTTTCAATGTAGGCATCGCACTTCGCAACAGCTAGTGCAACTCTAAGTCTGCGAATATGCACATCGACGGTGCGCTCTTCGATAAATACCTCATTGCCCCAAACCTGATCTAGTAATTGGGCACGAGAGTGAACGCGCTCGGGCGCGCTCATCAAGAACTGCAACAAACGAAATTCAGTTGGACCCACTACGATTTCGCGCCGGGTCGAATTCGGCCATTCGGCCGTCACACGATGCGTCACGGGATCAAGACGCATGGCGCCAAGTACCATCAACTCATCTTGCGACGGCGCCCGACTATGGCGTCGCAAGAGGGCTTTGACGCGGGCCATAAGCTCTTTTGTGGAGAATGGCTTGGTCATGTAGTCGTCTGCGCCCGAATCCAACCCCAAGACTTTGTCCGCCTCTTCGCTTTTGGCTGTGAGCATCAAAATCGGAACCATTGCCGTCTTTTCATTAGCGCGCAGCTCTTTCGCAAATTGCACACCCGATTTCCCTGGCAGCATCCAATCGAGAATGATGAGATCAGGCATCGTCTGACGCATCAAATGCGTCGCTTCGTCAGCCTGAAAAGCGCGATCAACGACGTAATCGCCATGGAGCAAGTTGATCGCAATCAGTTCGGATATCGAGGGTTCGTCTTCAACAATCAGAATTCGTTGGCTCATAAACCAATCCTTATTCCGTCGCGCGTTGCATTAATGTGCTCTTTGGGCTGTGTCGCAGGTCATCACCGCCTACGACATAAATAATGAACTCCGCGATATTCTTGGCGTGGTCACCAATACGTTCGATAGATTTTGCAATCGTCAAAATATCTAGGCCGGTCGCAATTGTGTGTGGATCTTCCGCTAAATAGGAGGTGAGCTTTCGCACAAATGCGCGAAATTCTTCGTCGATCTGCTTGTCATCCAACACAATCGCTGCGGCAGCGGCTGCGTCTTGTCTGGCAAAGGCATCCAGGCTCTGACGTAACTGCTTGAGCGCCATTTGCCCAGAAATAATGATTTCGGCCACGTTGATATTGTGCTCAACGCCCTTACGAATAATTTTTCGTGTGCGTTTAGCAACCTTTTCTGCCTCGTCACCTGCACGCTCCAGGTTAGTGTTGGCTTTAGAAATAGCCATCACCAAACGAAGGTCTCTTGCGGTCGGTTGTCGCTTAGCGATGATCTCAGTGCAGCCCGAGTCAATTTCAATCTCTTTGGCATTAATCAATTTTTCGCGGGCAATCACAGACTCACAACGTTCGAGATCCATTTCGGTAAACGCTGCCATCGCCTCTTGCGTTTGCGACTCCACAAGACCGCCCATTTCGAGCAGGCTGCTGCACAGCGCATTCAATTCCATATCGAACTGAGAGGAGATGTGTTTGTCAGGCATATCGATTCCTATGGGCCTTTGAAGCCCTTAAGCTATAAAACGTAGCGTCTATATTCAGACGCTACCTTAACTACAGAATATTTCATTTTGATTACGGTCAAACACGACCTCATCAAATTACAAGCCGATTAAACCACCATCTTCCCTGGTGATAACAATGGTAGCGGACCGTGGTCGCCCAGGTTTTCCGTAGCCAATATTGCCCGGCCAGCTACTCTCCAGTTTAAACGCCTCAGAGCCGCCTAAAGCCGGGGTTTTCTCTCCCGGATGCTGGATATTCACAAATAAGGTCTTCCCATCAGGCGTTTCAGTCACGCCGGTCACTTCGGCCCCCTTCGGTGCGACCAAAAACCGCTTGAGGCGGCCTTCACCGAGCGTCGCGCCGATAAAGGTCTCCTGAGTCCCTGTTTGCTCAACCCCAGCAATCGTGAGCTTATTCTCGACCGTGCGCTTGCCACCGTCCCCCACTTTGCCTGGAATCGCCGCCAGCATCATGCAATTTGTTTCGTCGGTCATCGCACCATCGTCAGTCTGGATCCAGCAAATGCCGGTCGCCTTACTGAACCATAAGCCATCAGGCGACGAAAAGTCGTTCGCCGCGGTCAAGCCCGACAGGTTTGCTGCGCCCGCATCATCTTCCGCTCCGAACAAAAAGATATCCCACGCGAATTTGGCTGCAGTTGAGAGCCCGCCCTCTTCGCGAAAGCGAATGATGTGACCGTTGGGGTTACCCATGCCTTTACGCCCGTCAACATCAGCGTAGCTACGAGGATTCGCTGCATTGACTTTTGCAGGCGTACGGCTGGCGACATTGTTATTGGTCAACGCAAAATATATTTCACCGTTCAACTGATTGACCGCACCCCACTCTGGACGATCCATCGGGGTTGCGCCCACCGCATCTGCCGCTAAGCGTGCATTCACCCAAACGTCCGCTTGATTAGCGAAGCGGTACCTCGAGAAATTAGCAATTGATGGTTGCTTAAACGAAAGCTCGAGCCACTGTCCTGTACCGTCCGCATCAAAGCGTGCGACATACAAAACGCCTTCATTCAGATACTTGTCACCAGCGGCCAAACCGCCACCGACGTCTTTGGGATCCCAAAGTGCTTTGCTGACAAACTTATAGATATATTCGTTAACCGAGTCGCACCCCATGTAAAACGCCAGAGGCTTTCCTTCAACAGGAATTCCGCACACCGCGGCCTCATGCGCAAAACGTCCCATAGAGACACGCTTGACCGGCGTGGACGACGGGTTGAGTGGATCAATTTCGACGTTAAAGCCGAAGGTGTAGGCTTCGTTACGGAAATCAGCCGTCGGCTCGGCACCTAACACTGCGAGGTTCCAGCGAGCAAAACGTGTATCAGTATCCGACACTGTATGCCAGCCTTGACTGAAGGCCTTGGGTGCCTTGGGATCAAGCGGTGCAAAAGCGACGCCATAGCGCTTGAGCGACGCGACGTGATTTGCATCGCCGGGACTCGCGCCAGGCGCGACTTGAAAATAGCGCGCCCAGTTTTCCTCGCAAGCGAGGTACGTCCCCCAAGGGGTCTTCCCATGACCGCAATTATTAAGCGTCCCACGCGACGTTGAGCCCGAAGTGTCAAAAGCCGTTCGCATCATTTTTTGAATATCAGTCAAATGCTCTCGCGCACCTGCAATCTTCATTGGTGTCTGAGGGGTAATACGCCGATTCAACTTCGAGTCGATTTTGTAAGCAAAGCCCTTTTCTGTTTGTTGCAGCTCAACCACAGAAACACCGTGCAGATTAATTTCTTTGAGAACCTCAAGCTCAGGACGTGCGCCCAAATCCCAATTACCAAACTGATCAAATTTTTTGCGGGACTGTCCATTTGAAGTCTGACCGGATGGATGCAAGAAGTGTGAATCGGCAGAGCTTTCATGGTTTACACATAGCACGGCCTTGGACGTCGCGGTGGGCGAGTAGCGCCCAGCCTCATCGATGTAATAAATATCCATCCCGTCGTGATGATCGCCGATCCGATGCGCCCAGTCATCCTTC
>CAIYWO010000317.1 GCA_903929925.1 uncultured beta proteobacterium
CGACAAGAAAGAAAAAGAATTTGAACTTGCAAACGACGACTACTCGTCCATCATGTTCAAGTCGTTAGCAGATCGTATGGCGGAGGCCTTTGCCGAAGCACTGCATGCGCGGGTGCGACAAGATCTGTGGGGTTACGCGGCGAATGAAGCGCTGACGAATGAGCAGATGATTAAGGAAGAGTACGTGGGCATTCGGCCTGCACCAGGCTATCCCGCATGCCCGGAGCACGTCGTCAAACGAGAAATGTTCGAGGTCTTGGACGGCGCAGATATCGGCATGATGTTGACCGAAAGTTATGCCATGCATCCCGCTGCGAGCGTATCGGGGTTTTATTTCAGTCATCCCCAGTCACAGTACTTTAGCGTTGGCCCGATCGGAGAGGATCAGGTTGAGGATTATGTGAAGCGTTCCGGGCGCACTGAGAAAGACGTCAAACGCACGTTGGCACCTAACTTGGGCTAGCTGACCTTAGACAGATCGTTCAAGCACCAAGGTGAGGGCGACTGCCGCCACCAACATTCCTGTTCTTGCGTTAAGACCCAACGCGTTGTTGCGGTTTTCGACGAAGCGGTACAGTAAAGCACCTGCCGCTAGGGATAGGCCGACAGCCACAATAATGCCTACCGCGTTGATCCACAGGCCTGTCGGGAACCACACGCTCCAGAGCGCGTTGATACCAATGCAAATGCCGTAGTGAATTAAAAAAATGGAGTAAGAGCGCTCACCCAACCAATTCAGTACAGGGTGATCTCCCCAGTGCTCAAGTCGCCCCCGTAGGTCTGCAAGGGCAAGGAGCAGGGCAGTGATCGTGGCGGTGGCAGCGGACTTGCGAAACTCTAGCCACAATGCGACCGCGCCAAGAAGCGCAATCAAGACGAGCCCAAACCGCCCTAAACGCGTATGCGCTGTCCAATAGGCCAAGACGCCTAAGCCGTAATAACCAAAGAAAAAGGGTGCGTAGGCCTCTAGCGACTCATTGCGATTCAGCATCCACAGAGAAACGGCCGTGAGCACAGTGATAAGCAGTGGGTAAAGGCGTTGCAAACCTAAGGGCATCCGCCAGCATAGCGCGGTAAAAAGAGCAGTCAGCGCAAACAGTTGGAAATCAATCGCGACGTACCAAACTCCTGCCGAGAGTGCTTCGAGGCCAATCAGGTCATACAGCAAAAAAACATGCGCGAGCAACTGACCAATTGTAGCCGCGCCCGATAGCGAGTCGTGGATAAACCAAGGGCGCACTAGCGCCGTAATCAGTGCTGCAAGCGTGACGGCAAACAAAAAAGGCGTGATGAGTCGTTTGTAGCGTCGCCAGATTAGTGCGGGCGCTGTGACAGCAGTGGGCATCGCCCGTGGCGCCATTTGTGCGGCGACAAAATAGCCGCCAAAGACAAAAAACATTTGGACCGCAAGCTTGCCGTAGGTGACAAGTGCTTCGATTAACTTCGGGTATTGTGCGCCGATCACTTCAGACATCGGCCCGTATACCGCTAGGTGGTGGACGACAATGACCAGACAGCCAACGCCCTTTGCGGCGTTGACGAGAGACAGTCTGGTCGTTGACATCAGTGGGAC
>CAIYWO010000318.1 GCA_903929925.1 uncultured beta proteobacterium
ACATGCCTTGCAATATAAAACACTCCAGCAAAGCTTACTCCGAGTACGGTGGTCATCCAGGCAATCATTCTCCAGGTGCAGTGGGTGATTTCTTTATGAATGGCGGCGGTCAGTTTTAGCTCTAAGTTTTTTAGGTCTTCTTTTGTAGCTAAAGTTGGCAAAATTGCGTCAAAGCGTGTTTCAAGTGCGGTCATGCGGTTTTCCAAAACAGAATCCTAAGATGCGACGTCAGCCAAGATGCTAACTTGCCGTCGTATGTTTGAGAAAAGTATCGCCGAAAACTAGCTATTCGTATGAGTCCCGTTACACTTATTACCATAATTAGTACATTTAGCTCCAGCTCTTCTTGGGAATCATTTGATGACGAACACTGTCGGCGTAATTGGTCTGGGCAATATGGGTCGTGGCATGGCGCTATCGCTCGAGCGTGGCGGTTTCTCTGTCATTGGTACAGATGCGCTTGCTTCAACGCGGGACGCACTTATAAAAGAAGGTGTCGAGGTCAGGCAGACCATCGGCGAGGTGATCGCGGCTTGTGATTTAGTGATTCTTTCCTTGCCTACGGCGGCGATTGTTGAGGACGTTGTCGCGGGTGCCGACGGAATCATTGCGCATGCCCGCAAGGGTGTGTTGGTGATTGATACCTCGACCTCGCATCCTGACACGACCCGTCGTTTGGCAGTCAAGCTCGAGGCCGCGGGTATGAGAATGCTGGACGCGCCAGTAAGTGGTGGCCCCAAGGGTGCGATCACAGGCACTATGGCCATGGTCATTGGTGGAGACGCTGCAGATCTAGCGAGAGCAGAGCCGGTCTTGGCTGCCATGACGGCCAAACGTGTGCACGTTGGCGCCATCGGTGCAGGACATGTTGCAAAAATTGCGAATAACTTATTTGCTGCTGCGCATTTGCTGGTTGCAGGCGAGGTCACCCGTATGGCAGAGAAGGCGGGCGTACCGACTGATCAATTGCTTCAGGGCATTAATGCGGGATCGGGGCGCAGTTTCATTACTGAGCATAGCTATCCGACCTGGATCATGAACGATAAGTTCGACTCCGGTTTCACAATGAAGCTGATGCGCAAAGACGTGCGCTTGTCGCAAGAGCTGATTGGCGCGCTGGGTGTGGATTTGCCGCTTTCTGCAAAAGTGGCGGAGCTTTGGGCAAAGAGCGCAGACTCCATTGCAGATGATGAGGATTTCAACAGAATCGTTGAGCTGGGTACACGTTGATCTAAGTTCTCGCAGTGCACATTAATCTTATACATGTATTAGGTGAGTCATGAGTCTGAATCAAACTGAACAGTTATTAGCCGCCTACAAGACCTTTTTTGCAGATGGTGTGGTTGGCTCTTACGTAAATGGCGCGATGCTGGTGGGCGAAGCCGAACCCATTAAGCTCATTAACCCAGCAACGGGTGATGTGTTTTTGCAATATCAGGATGCAGGTGCTGGGGTCGCTAAGCAAGCGGTTGCGGCTGCAATCGCCGGACAAAAGGTCTGGGCCGCCCTGAGCCATGCCGAGCGGGGACGTTTGATGCAAGAAGCCGGAAGGCTACTGCGCGCAAATATTGAGGCACTCGCGCAGCTGGAGTCAGTCTCTGCCGGCAAGCCAATCAGGGACTGTCGCGGCGAGGCGCTGCGTGTCGCAGAAATGTTTGAATACTATGGCGGCTGGACAGACAAACTTTATGGCAACGTCATTCCTGTTCCGAGTGGTCACCTCAATTACACCCGACGCGAGCCCTTTGGCGTCATTCTGCAGATCACACCTTGGAACGCACCCTTAAATACCTGTGGCTGGCAAATTGCGCCGGCAATGTGCATGGGTAATGCTGTAGTGCTTAAGCCCTCTGAGCTCACCCCCTTGAGTTCCCTTGCAGTGGCCAAGCTCGTTGAGCAAGCCGGTATCCCCAAAGGAGTCGTAAACGTGTTGGCGGGGTACGGTCACACAACTGGGCAGGCTGCGCTAAGCCACACGGCAGTGAAGAAAGTTGTGTTCGTTGGTTCACCTTTGACGGGTGGCAAGATTGCAGCTGCGGCTGCAGTGCGCGGAATACCTTGTTTGTTAGAGTTGGGCGGTAAGTCCGCCAATATCGTGTTCGAAGATGCTGACTTAGATCGTGCCTGTATTGGCGCGCAGGCAGCAATCTTCGGTAATGCAGGGCAGAGCTGTGTGGCGGGCTCACGGTTGCTGGTGCAGCGTAGTGTTTACGATAAGTTCGTGAAGATGGTGGCCGATGGCGCAAGCAAGCTACGCGTCGGTGCGCCGACCGCGGCAGAAACTGAAATTGGTCCGATTCAGAACGCCACACAATTCAAACATGTCATGAATATGATTGAGACGGGCGTACGTGAGGGCGCTGAGGTTGTCAGCGCCTCTGCTGTCACCGGAACAAACAGTGCTGGTTATTTTGTGCGACCAACCGTTCTTAAAAATGTGACGAACGACATGGCTGTTGCACGTACTGAAATTTTTGGTCCCGTGGTTGTTGCGATTCCCTTTGATACTGAGGAAGACGCAATCCGGATTGCGAACGATAGCGACTTTGGTTTGGCGGGCGCCGTTTGGACAAAGGATATTGGGCGTGCCTTTCGCGTAGCGGGTCAAGTCAAAGCAGGCACGTTCTGGGTCAATATGTATAAGGTGATTAACGTGGCCTCACCTTTTGGTGGGTTTGACGCTAGCGGCTATGGGCGTTCAAGTGGCGTTGAAGCGTTGCATGAGTACACGCAGGTTAAGAGTGTTTGGGTCGAGACCGCTGCGCAGCCGAATCAGCCATTTGGGTATGCGCCGTCTCTAGATTAAGTCTGGTTTTTACAACAACACAGGAGTATTGTGTTGTTGCAATGAGGTACGTTATTTTCTCAGCACATAGATTCTGGAACTAAGACAACTTTATACAAATTGGAGTTCGGTCATGATTCGTCGTTTATTGTCATTTTGTTGTGTCGCGATGTTTGCGTTAGTGGGGATGTCCGCCACGTCTTTTGCGAATCCGGCTTGGCCCACAGCACCGATCCATATCGTTGTTCCGTTTCCACCTGGTGGTAGTAATGATGTCATCGCCAGGCGCTTGGCAGATCGTTTGAGCAAAGCGTTTGGTCAGACAGTTGTGATTGAAAACAAAGGTGGGGGAGCAGGAACCATCGGTTCGCAAGCTGTTGCGATCTCAAAGCCGGATGGATACACCTTCTTGTTTATTTCAAGCTCAATCTCCACTTCGGCTGCCGTACA
>CAIYWO010000319.1 GCA_903929925.1 uncultured beta proteobacterium
GGCACCTTGACCGGACGGATTTTGATCGTCGATGACATGGTCGACTCCGGGCAAACCTTCGATTTGATTCGAGCGCACTTGTTGCGGACGTATCCGTCTATTACTGAATTACGTTCTGCCGTGCTTTGGTACAAAGCACACTCGGTGGTCGCACCTGATTATTTTGTTCAAAAACTCGACCATAATCCCTGGATTCATCAGCCTTTTGAGGCCTATGACGGGATGGATGTCCAGGATTTGGTCAAAAAGTGGTCTTAATCCCTGTTAAATCATCGGCTTTATGCTATAATTGCAGGCTAATTTGCTGTTTAACCATTCTTATTTTTACGTCAAGCATCCTATGCCTATCGTTCGTCTGAAAGAAAACGAGCCCTTCGAAGCCGCACTGCGTCGCTTCAAGCGCACAATCGAAAAAACCGGTCTGTTGACCGAGTTGCGTGCTCGCGAGTTCTACGAAAAACCAACTGCTGAGCGCAAGCGCAAGCAGGCTGCAGCCGTTAAGCGCCACTACAAGCGCATCCGCAGCCAGCAATTGCCTCCGCGCATGTACTAATCCTCGGCGCAGCTCCTGCGCCGATCACGTATGGTCTGATCGTTGATCCCAGATTCCTTTATCCAGGATCTCCTTAACCGCGTAGACGTCGCGGATGTGGTCGGACGATATGTACAGTTAAAGAAAGGTGGCATTAACCTTCTCGGGTTGTGCCCCTTTCATAACGAAAAGTCTCCTTCATTTACTGTCAGCCCCACCAAACAGTTCTATCACTGTTTCGGTTGTGGAGCCCATGGTAGTGCCATCACGTTCTTGATGGAACACACGGGCGCGAGTTTTCCTGAGGCGGTGCGTACACTTGCGGGCGCCATCGGGATGACGGTGCCCGAAGAAAATCGTAGCCCTGGTCAGCAGGCTGCAACAGCCCGTCGGCGTGAAGAGGTGTCCCAACACACTAAAGCGCTCGATGCCGCCCAAAAGCATTATCTGGCCCAGCTTCGTGACAGCCCGGCGGCGATTCGCTATCTCAAGCAGCGCGGGTTGACAGGAATCATTGCCAAAGAGTTCGGGCTAGGTTGGGCGAGTGCTGATCGGCAAGCGTTGTCAAAAGTTTTCCCGCACTACGATGATCCAATCCTCGTTGAGTCTGGTTTGGTGATTGAGTCTGAAGACGGTCGGCGTTATGACCGTTTTCGCGAACGCGTCATGTTTCCGATTCGTAACGTAAAGGGCGAGATCGTTGGCTTCGGCGGACGCATTATCGGAAAAGGTGAGCCCAAATACCTTAACTCTCCCGAGACACCCGTTTTTTCCAAGGGAAATGAGCTTTACGGTCTCTTCGAGGCGCGTGCAGCCATCCGCTCTGAAGGGGCGGTCATCGTCGTTGAGGGCTATATGGATGTGGTTGGGCTTGCCCAGCTTGGTGTGCGTAATGCGGTGGCGACCTTGGGTACGGCCACCACGCCCACACACATCCAGAAGTTACTGCGCGCAAGTGACAAAATTATATTTAGTTTTGACGGGGACTCGGCAGGTAGACGCGCTGCCTGGCGTGCCTTGCAGGCGTGCCTCCCACTATTGCGTGATGATATTTCTATCCGGTTTTTATTTTTACCCACAGAGCACGATCCCGATAGTTATATCCGGGAATTCGGTGAAGAAGCCTTCCGTGCTTGCCTCAAGGAGTCGGATGCCTTGTCCACGTTCTTTCTGAACGAGCTGGCGTCGCGCCATTCGGTGAAAGAGGTGGAAGGGCGTTCAGCGCTGGTGCATGAGGCGCGTCCATTGTTGGCGCAGGTGCCCGCGATCACGCTCAAGATTCAATTGCAGAACGAACTGGCGCGACTGGTGCAACTGACGCCCGAAGAGCTGGCCCAGTTAATGGCTCAGCTGCCGCCCCCTACGATGGCCGGTTTGCCCGATGCGGGTGGGGCACGGTCTGGCTCTGATCGCACAAGCAACCCCGCAGGGAATCGCAACTCAGAGCAAGCGGCACGTGGGCAGGACCCTGCTGAGGCGGGTGGCTACCGAGGTGAGCCACAGGGTGGTCGCGAGGCCTTTGGTGGGCGTTCAAACGCGCGGCAACGTGGGGGCTCTGTGGTCGGAGCGAGCAGGCGTTCGGTGACACCGCTTGCTCGGCGTTTGCTGCGTTTGTTTTTGACGCACCCAGAGCTGATTGATGATTTGGGCGAGCAACAGCTTGAGATTCTCCATCGAGGCCCCAATCTAGAAATGGTCCGAGAGTTAATCGTCTTGGCGCAGGCCACAGGGGCTCGACACGTGGGGGCGCTGATCCAGGTGGCAGACCCGGGGGCTGATCTTGGTGTGTTGCTGGCGTCGGTCGCGGCCGACTTGATGGCTCAGGAAACCTTGCCCAACCCCCAGGCAGAATGGGAAGATGCAGTCCGCCGTATCGAATTAGAGAGTTTGAAGGCTGAGCAAGAGGCATTAATTGCACAAGGTTTAAATAATTTGCAATCTCAGCAAAATTATCAGGAACTTTCTGGACGCATCTCCCGTCTA
>CAIYWO010000320.1 GCA_903929925.1 uncultured beta proteobacterium
ATCATGCAAAATAGATGCAAAGTCTGTCATGCGCTCGGTAAGCCACTGCGGTGAGCCAAGCATCTGGGTGTTGATCAAAATAAAGAAATGACCCAAGTTTTGTGGCTCATCGGGCGCATCAACCCAAGACTTCACATGCGTTAGGTAGGCGGCGTTAGACAACAGACCTGCAAACAAATCCACTAACAACGCAAGTCCGTACCCTTTATGCCCACCAATCGGCTGCAGAAAGCCATCGAGGGCTGCTTTGGGGTCTGTCGTCGCGCGCCCTTTGTCGTCCGTGGCCCAGGTATCCGGTATGGCCTCGCCACGCTTCAGTGCATTACGAATTTTGGCGCGCGCCACCACACTCATCGCCATGTCCAGCAAAAAGGGATCGCCCCCTGGATTGGGCACACCAAATCCAAGCGGACTATTTCCTAATCGGGCATCACTGCCACCCCAAGGCGCGATCGTCGTCGTCGCATTGCTTCCGATAATGCTGGCGAAACCTTGTTGTGCTGCGATCAACGAGTACGGCGAGATCGGCCCGAAATGATTACTACCGCGGGCAAAGGCCATTCCAATACCGCATTGTTTTGCTGCGTCCATCGCAGCACGTAGCGCATGCATGCCTACCAACGGCCCGACGCCATTATCTCCATCCACTAAGCGCAAGGCGGGGGCCGGCGTTTGCACCGTGATGTTGGGCCGTGCGCTGATACCATTAACAAGCAAACGCTCGCCGTAAGACTCGACACGCGATAAACCGTGAGTGCTTAGGCCAAATAAATCTGCCATCACCAGCACTTGCACAACGTCTTTGGCATCCGCCTGGGTTAAGCCTAGGCCTTGAAAAGCCTTCACCGCCAAAGCCGAGAGCTCGTCCTCAGACCAGACCGTTTGTACTTGCGCATGTTGAGTCATTTGCCACCGCCTTGTTTGATATTTGCGTGATTGTACGCAATGGCGGCAGGCATAAAAAAACCCCCGGAGAACCGGGGGTTTCGTGCATGCCCCGAGAAGTCCGGGGTAGATGTCTGAAGGACCTGAGCTTAGAAGCCCATGCCGCCCATACCACCCATGCCGCCCATATCGCCACCAGGCATACCGCCACCGCCGGCAGGCTTGTCTTCAGCGAGTTCGCAAACAGCGGCTTCGGTTGTCAGCAACAAGCTGGCAACAGAGGCTGCGTTCTGCAGGGCTGTACGCGTTACTTTGGTTGGATCCAGAACGCCTTGCTCAACCAGGTCACCGTACTCGCCGGTGGCGGCGTTAAAGCCGTAGTTACCTGTGCCGTTCGCAACGTTGTTGACCACAACGCTTGGCTCGTCGCCAGCGTTAGCAACGATGGTGCGCAGAGGCTCTTCGATGGCACGCAAGACGAGCTTGATACCTGCGTCTTGGTCGGCGTTGTCGCCTTTGACCTTCGAAACCACAGCACGCGTGCGGATCAGTGCAACGCCACCGCCAGGAACAATGCCTTCTTCCACCGCTGCACGGGTTGCGTGCAAGGCGTCTTCGACACGTGCCTTCTTTTCTTTCATTTCGACTTCGGTCGAAGCACCAACACGGA
>CAIYWO010000321.1 GCA_903929925.1 uncultured beta proteobacterium
ATCAAACTGGTTGCCACTTGGAGGACCTCGGTTCGTTGTCGGGTACTAGGGTGAACGGTAATCGTCTTGTTCGTTACGGCCCGGTGCAGTCAACAGATGAAATCATAGTCGGACCCTGCTTGATGCGCTTTGCGACCTCTCCAATCAATCGTCCTGATTGTGAAATCGCTCTAAGTACAGTCAGCAACGACCAAACAGATTCAACGCGCTTAAAGGTATCAAACACAAACAAGTCGCATCGCGAGATCCGCAAGGCGCTGCATCTCGGTCTCATCAAGGCGCTAGATTTAAGACGCACAGATGTCGCTGCGCTGACAGCGACTGGGCTTCGTGACTATGCGCGAGCGTGCGCTCGCCAAGTTCCTGTTGAGCTCCTCGAAAGTCTGAGTGATAAAGAGAAGGAAGATCTTATCGAGCTTGTGGTTACTGAGGCTGTAGGGCTAGGTGTTCTAGAACCTTTACTTGCCGATCCAGTAGTGTCGGAGATTATGGTCAACGCATTTGACGAAATCTATATTGAACGAAATGGCAGACTGACACGCGCACCCGTGGAATTTAGCTCTGATGTTGCCGTGCGTGGAATCGTTGAGCGTATTGTCTTCCCACTAGGGAGAAGGATTGATGAATTATCCCCGATGGTGGATGCGCGTCTACCAGATGGGTCTCGCCTCAATGCGGTCATATCGCCGATCTCGTTAAGTGGCTCATGCGTCACGATTAGGAAGTTTCCAAAAACGCGTCCTACACTTGAGGACCTGGTAAATAACAGCACACTGGAGCAGCCTTTAGCTAAGTTTTTGACTTGGTGCATTATCCAACGAGTCAATATCCTCGTGTCAGGGGGAACGGGCTCCGGCAAGACAACACTGCTTAATGTTTTGGCAAGTCAGATTCCCAGCACACAGCGCATTGTGACCATTGAGGACTCGGCGGAGTTGCACATTGCACATCCGCATGTTGTGAGGCTTGAGGCCAGACCCGCTAATGCAGAGGGTCGAGGCGCAATCACGATACGTGATCTCGTTAAGAATGCGCTGCGTATGCGGCCGGACAGGATTGTGGTGGGTGAGGTGCGCGGCGCAGAAGCCGTTGATATGCTTGCCGCGATGAATACCGGGCACGAAGGGTCGTTAACCACGGTGCATGCCAACAGCCCAAGGGATGCCTTAGCCCGTCTAGAGAACTTGATTTTAGGGGGGCAAAGTGGTCTGCCCCTTGCCGCCATACGAGATCAGGTCGCTTCGGCTATTCACCTAATTGTTCACCAAGCGAGGTTACCTAGCGGAAAGCGGATCGCGTACGCCGTGGCCGAAGTATGTGGCGTTGAATCGGGAAATATACAAATCCAGACCATCGCACGGCTCAATCCAGTGACTGGGAGGGTGTGCGGCACCGGCTTGATGCCCGCAGTGTTTGATAGGCTGAACTCGACTGTGGATTGCGCGATAAAAGACTGGTTTACCTGCCCATGAGGATCGCAGGCGTTGTGCTCGCTGGGGTTTCGATTGCTTTGCTGTTCTGGTTGGTGCACCGCATTCTAACGAGCGCTTGGTGTAAATACCGGGACACGTTGAATATGGAGACAGAGACTCAGTTAGCTGAAATGTTTGTCTTTATTGATCTCTCTCTACTTTGGCCACTGCTCGTCGCCCTTGCAGTGGTGGTTGGTTTCTTAGTCTGGCTTTTGGGTGATAGCGTTGCGCTAAGCGCGTTCGTGGCGTTAAGTGTGTTGACGATTCCTCGCGCAGCGCTGGCCCGTGCGCGTAATGCCAGAGCGACGCGTTTGGATAGGCAGCTTCCAGATG
>CAIYWO010000322.1 GCA_903929925.1 uncultured beta proteobacterium
TTGCCGTCATAATCCCCGCCCGTGCGAACCGTATCAATGTGTGAGCCGGTCATCACAGGAGCTAGGCCCGGACTTGAACCGGCACGGACACCAAAAATATTACCGATCGGATCGACCGTCACTGTCATGCCCAATTCTTTCATCCAGCCTACGACAAGATCTCGGCCGCGCTTATCGTCGTCCGTGAGGGCTAGGCGGCAGCAGGCTTTCGTCTCCGTGCGCCCAATCTCCGCTAGCTGCTGGAGTTGAGTCATCAACCGGGGGCCATTGATTGCTAGTCGCGGGAGGGTCATGCCAAAACCTCTTCGGCTGTTCGACCGACGATTTCTTTATAGATCACAGGATCTGTGTCACCTTCGCTACCAATCAGCAGCACACGTGACTGCGCATTCAAGCCAAGCGCTTGCCAGGCTGCTGCATTTTCTTTTGCTGCAAGTAATAAACCGAGTCCGGTACTACCTGTTTCGCCCGAGACAATTTTTGGATCATTGCCGTTGGGTTGAGCAAAGATGCGCATGGCTTCGAGCGCGCGGGCGTCCGATAAGGTTGCGTAGTGGTTGATGCCATGCTTGAGGATGTCCCACGCGACAGGAGAGACTTCGCCGCAGGCGAGGCCTGCCATGACAGTGTCGAGGTCGCCCAGCACTGCAACAGGCTTGCCGACTAAGCCACTTTGAAAAAAGCAATCCGCACGTTCTGGTTCAATAATTACAAAGGTCGGACGCTTATCGCCCCAGGCCTGCCAGAAAGCGGCGCATACCGATGCAGCGAGGGCACCGACACCCGCTTGAACCAGCACATGTGTTGGCGCTTGATGGTCAAGTTGCTTAATCATCTCGCGTGACATGACGCCGTAACCATGCATGACGTCGATGGGGATGTCACGATAGCCTTCATAGGTTGTGTCTGATACGACCGTCCAACCATGTTGGGCAGCCTGCTCGGCTGCGTGATGCACGGAATCGTCATAGTTGCCCTGCACTCGAAGGACCTCTGCGCCGTAAAAAGCAATCGCGGCTCGTCGCCCTTCGCTGACCGTGGCATGTATATAAATCACGCAACGACATCCAAATAACTGCGCACCCCAGGCAACGGAACGGCCATGATTGCCGTCCGTGGCGCAGGTGACTGTCATCTTCGAGACGATGTCGGAGTACTTGCCAGATAATATTTCTTCGGGCGTGGCTAAGTGGCCTTGGTGTTTCGCAGCGATTGCTTTCTGTATCAGGCGAAACACAGCATAGGCGCCGCCTAGTGCCTTAAAGCTCTTGAGCCCGAAGCGCGTACTTTCGTCTTTGTAGTACAGGGATGCGATACCGAGTTGGCTGGCGAGACGTGGCAGGGAGTGCAAAACTGTTGGGTGATACCCAGGCCAGCCCGAGATCTCTTTTTCGGCGGCGTCAAACCCAGCGTGGTGGAGGATAGCTGCTTTATCTTGACCATACTGCTCTTGTGGTTTAACCGCGATGGGGTTGGAATACAACGCAAGTCCATTTCCCTTCAAAATCTGGGTGTTCATGGCTAACCCTATATAAAGACACGTAATTAATATCAAAACGATACTTAAGAATAGACGATCTGCTTGGTTTTTGACTAATCGACGGCTTGAAGGGTGGTGGTTCTAGGACAGGCGGTGTTATAAAAATACTTTGCCTCTCACAAAGCGGATTTATGACCCACGCCCCGACCGTCCAGAAAACAATCGAGCTTCTTCAAACACTTATCGGCTTTGACACGACAAGCCGGGAATCCAATCTCGGTTTAATTGAGTACGTTCGCGATCATTTGAAGGCTCTGGGTATGCCAGTTCGCTTGTCCTACGACGCCGAAAAGCGCAAGGCAAACCTTTTTGCAACGCTTGGGGATCCTAAAGCCCGAGGCATCGTGTTGTGTGGACACACCGATGTTGTGCCTGTCGACGGCCAGGCTTGGGATACCGATCCTTTTAAAGCGCATATTGCAGACGGCAAGATCTACGGCCGCGGCGCTGTGGATATGAAAGGCTACATTGCGGCCTCTTTAGCAATGCTGCCTGCTTTTATGAATAGCGATTTGAAGCAGCCACTGAACATTGGGTTGACCTACGACGAAGAAGTCGGTTGTATTGGCGTGCAAACCTTAATTCGTGATTTGGCTGAGGCGGGTATCCGTCCGGCTGGCTGTTTTGTGGGTGAGCCAACGGGTATGCAGGTGATGACGGGGCATAAAGGGATGCGCGTCACGCGTTGTCGCGTTCGTGGCCTTGAGGCACATTCGTCAATGGCACCAGAAGCGGTCAGTGCGATCGAGTACGCGGCTCGCTTAATTGAAAAAATCCGCACGATGGCGGTTCAGATCCAGAAAGATGGTCCCTTTGACCCCATGTTCAAAATTGCACACGGCACGATGCAGACGGGTGTGATTCATGGCGGAACAGCACCCAACATTGTTGCGAAAGACTGTGAATTTATTTTTGATTGCCGAACCTTGCCGCAGGGTAATTCCGATGCCTTGATTCAACAGATTCAAGAGCATGCAGAGATGCTTAAAGTCGAGATGCGCAAGTTCTCCGCTGACGCGGATATTTCGTTCGAGACGATATCCAATTCTGCACCCTTGGCAACGCCAGAAGACGCACCGATTACTTACCTTGGCACGTCTTTAGTTAAAAACAATTTGTTGGGTCGCGTGTCGTTCGCAACCGATGCGGGTTGGCTACACAAGGCAGGTATTCCTTGTGTGGTGGTTGGGCCCGGCGACATCGCAGTGGCGCACAAGCCTAACGAGTACATCGAAATCGGCCAGCTCGAACAATGCCTGGGTTTCATGGATCGCTTACGCGATCGCATGACCCAGGAAGTGTTGCTGAAGTAAGCCGGCTGTCTTGGCTTAGCTGCGGCGTATGACTTGACCGGCGCGCGCGCCGGTCGCAGCGCCATTGCGCCAACTGGTAACACCGTTGACGTAGACGCGTTGGATTCCGGCCGCTGGACGTTTCGGATCTGCAAAGGTTGCGCAGTCACGCACTTGCTCGGGATCAAACACCACCAGATCTGCTGCGTAGCCCTCGGCGATGAGACCACGGTTCTTTAGTCCGAACTTAGCCGCCGGCATGCCCGTCATTTTATAAATCGCGGTCTCAAGCGGAAAGATCTTGCGATCGCGTGAGTAGTGCCCGAGCACTCTTGGGAAGGCGCCCCAAAGCCGCGGGTGTGGGAAAGTGTCGTGGGGCAGTCCGTCCGAACCAATCATTGTTTCAGGGTGCGCCATGATGCGCTCCACATCCGCTTCGTCCATCGAGAAGTAAATCGCGCCCGCGGGTTGTAGCGATGCTAAGAACTCGGTCAAGTCGAGATTTTGTTCCTTGAGCAGCTCGTCTACATACCGCCCAGCTGTTTCTGGCTTGGGTGTTGACCAAGCAATCAGTGTGCGCGAGGCTTGTTCCACATTATCTTGACGCAAGATGGTCGATGACGCGACATAGGGGTAGCAGTCCATGCAAACATCCATGCGACTGCGTGCCTCATCAACGAGCGCAAGCGTCTCGGTTGAGCGGCCGTGGTTTGCTCGACCGTTAACTTTATGATGCGAGATCACCTGACGTACGCCTAGTGCATTGGAAATCGACATCGCCTCGGTCATTGCCTCGAGAACTTGTTCGGCCTCATTGCGAATGTGGGAAGCAATCACGGCGTTGGTTCCACGTAGGGGTTCAAAGACTGCTTGAACTTCACTCGCGGTCGCTGCCTGAGCAGGGGCGTAATACAAACCAGTCGATACGCCCACCACGCCCGCGTCGAGTGCCTCTTGCACCAGCTGTTGCATTTGCGCGATTTCTGCATCGTTTGCTGGTCGATTGATGTCTTGCATCGTGACGGTGCGCATGGTCGTATGTCCGGCGAGCGAGGCGACGTTCATCGAGGAGGGCGTTTTTTCGAGTGCTTCAAAATACTCTTTGAAGGTGCTGAAGCGCTGAGTTGGGTTGTCGTTGGCGACCAAGTTGATAGGCGGAATGGGATTCGCTCCACCAAGTGGCGCCAGACTGATCCCGCAGTTGCCTGTGATTACCGTCGTAGCGCCCTGGCTTATTTTTGGTTCCATCGATGGATCGGCCAACACGAGGCGGTCATCGTGTGTGTGCACGTCGATGAATCCTGGGGCGATCGATGCACCATTCACATCGACAGTTGTGCTGGCTTGAACTTGAAGGTTCAAGCCGATTGCGGCAATTTTGCCGTCTTTAATGGCCACATCAGCACGATATCGGGGTTTACCCGAACCATCAATGACTACGCCATTCTTCAGGAGGAGATCACAGTTCATGAGGGATTACTTGAATGTTTTAGACTGCACCATTATGGTACAAACTCGCAGTCTCTTCACGGTTTTTCTTATTGCGATGTTGGCAAAAGCCACAGCGACTGGGCTTAGTCTCAGTTTAAGTTAAGCGCGAGTGGGTCTGGTAGTTTTTGTGGCACGGTTATTGCTTTCAAGATATTGCACGTTTTAATTTATTTGGAGTCATACATGAAACTCAATCGACGTGATTTACTGAAAGGCGCGGCTGGCTTAGGCGTGGCAGCGACTGGAGTTGTTGGCGCACCAGCTTTTTCGCAGTCCTCTTCCAAAGTTTTGAAGTTTGTTCCGCAAGCCAACTTAGCTAACTTTGACCCAATTTGGGGCACGCAGTATGTTGTGCGTAATGCATCCCAGCTCGTGTGGGACACCCTGTACGGTATTGACAACAAGCTTCAACCGAAACGCCAGATGGTTGAGAGCGAAGAAATGTCGGCCGATGGCTTGACATGGACCTTTAAGCTGCGTCCTGGTCTGAAGTTCCATGATGGTTCGCCTGTGCGGGCAGTGGACTGTGTGGCCAGTATCACACGCTGGTCGGCGCGCGACCCGATGGGCTTGATGATTAAAGCCATTCAAAAGGAACTCGTAGCCGTCAACGACACGACTTTCAAGTGGGTGCTCTCCAAACCGTATCCTAAGATGCTGTTCGCCCTAGGTAAGGTCGGCACACCAATTTGCTTCATCATGCCTGAGCGTATCGCTAAGACTGATCCGTTCAAGCAGATCGAAGAGTACATTGGATCGGGCCCGATGCGCTTTGCGCGTAACGAATGGAAACCGGGTGCTCTGGCTGTGTTCGAGCGCTTTGCCGATTACCAACCACGTAACGAACCCACCAACTGGATGTCGGGTGGCAAGATCATTAACTTTGATCGTATCGAATGGATCATCATGCCTGATCCAGCGACTGCGTCAGCTGCGTTGCAGAGTGGTGAGATCGATTGGTGGGAAACTCCACTGCCTGACTTGATTCCTCTCCTGAGACGTAATCGGAATATCGAGGTCGATATCGCCGATCCGCTCGGCAACATTGGTTCGTTCCGTCTCAACCACATTCATCCTCCGTTTGATAACGTGAAGGTACGTCGTGCTGTTCAAATGGCAATTAGCCAAGAGGACTACATGCGCGCGATCGTTGGATCGGACACCAAGCTGTGGAAGAAATCCGCCAGCTTCTTTACACCCGATACCCCGCTGTACACAGAGGCAGGTGGTGAGGTGTTGAAGAATGGTCCTCAAATGGAAGCCGCCAAGAAGTTGTTGGCTGAGTCGGGTTACAAAGGTCAACCCGTGACATGTTTGGTTGCACAAGACCAAGCGATCACAAAAGGCATGGGCGAGATCACTGCAGACGTGCTCAAGCGTTTGGGCATGAACGTGGACTTCGTTGCAACCGATTGGGGCACAGTGGGCCAACGTCGTGCATCGAAAAACGAGCCTGGCAAAGGTGGTTGGGGCATGTTCCATACTTGGCACGCTGGTGCTGACGCAGCAACGCTCGCAGGCAACGTCGGTGTGCGTGCAAACGGTGACAAGGCTTGGTTTGGTTGGCCAAACGTGCCCGCCGTTGAAAAAGGCGTGGATGCTTGGTTTGATGCCTCAACTCTCGAAGCTGAGAAAAAGGCCTTCCAAGACATTAACAAGGCTGCGATGGAAGAAGTTGTTTACATCCCAACAGGCTTCTTTTACTCATACCAAGCTTGGCGTAAAAACCTCAGCGGTATTACCTCTGGACCATTGCCATGGTTTAGTGGTGTAAAGAAGGCTTAAGTTAGTATTGAGTCGTTTAGGGTCGATATCGGTTTGATATCGACCCATTTGATTCGCCAGAGTGAATCCAATCTAGAAGCACGGATAAACAATCAATATGTTTAGCTATATATTTGGAAGGGTACTTGCGACCATTCCAGTCATGCTGGTCGTGGCATTTTTTGTGTTTAGTTTGCTGTACATCGCACCAGGCGATCCTGCTGCCGTCATTGCCGGGGATCAGGCGAGTCCAGCTGACGTTGAAAAAATTCGCGCGAGCCTTGGCTTGGACAGACCGTTTCTCGTCCGATTCTCAGAATGGTTCTTCAACTTATTGCAAGGTGACCTGGGGACGTCAATGTTTACCGGGATGCCGGTGATTGAACTCATTGGACAGCGGGTTGAGCCTACGCTTTCGTTAATGTTGCTTACGTTGACCCTTGCCGTCACTATTGCGGTGCCGATCGGTGTCTTGGCTGCCTGGAAAGCTGGAACTTGGATCGACCGCGGCATTATGGCGATCTCAGTGATCGGTTTTTCGGTTCCCGTGTTTGTCGTTGGTTATTTGTTGAGTTTCTTTTTGTCGCTGGAGTTGGACTGGTTTCCGGTTCAGGGCTATGTTTCGTACAAAAAAGGCTTTGGCGTTTGGTTCGAACATCTGGTGCTGCCTGCGATTGCCTTAGGCTTTGTTTACATTGCACTGATTGCGCGCATTACACGCGCCACGATGCTTGAGGTCTTGTCCCAAGACTACATCCGCACTGCGAAAGCAAAGGGGATGGGACAGATGGGCATTTTGTTTTTGCATGCGCTCAAAAATGCAGCAGTACCAGTTGTTACCGTGATTGGTATCGGTATCGCTCTGCTGATCGGTGGTGCGGTCGTCACTGAGAGTGTCTTTGCAATTCCTGGCTTGGGCCGTCTAACGATCGACGCGATTGTGCGTCGTGACTACCCGCTCATCCAAGGATTAGTTGTTGTCTTCAGTTTTGTGTATGTGTTGGTCAACCTTTGTGTTGATGTGATCTATACGATCGTCGATCCTAGGATACGTTATTAATGACTAGTTTTGCTGCTGCCCCCGTTTTACCGGATCTCTTAAAGCCTCGCCGACAACGCAAAGGTTGGACTGGGTTCCTACTGAATAATCCCACCATTACCTTTGGTGCTGGCTTGCTGCTTGTGATGTTGTTTATCGCCGTGGCTGCGCCTTGGTTAGGTACTGTCGATCCGACAGAACTTGCCCCGCGCAAAAGAAATCTGGAACCTTCCGCTGAATACTGGTTTGGTACCGATGCGTTTGGACGTGATATTTACTCACGCGTTCTATACGGAGCCCGTGTTTCCTTAGTCATCGGGTTTTCTGTCGCGTTACTCGCTTCCATCATTGGGCTATGTATCGGCTTGGTGTCGGGCACCTTCCGTCGTGCAGACTCAGTGATCATGCGCATTATGGACGGCTTAATGTCCATTCCTCCGATCTTGCTGGCAATCGCCCTGATGGCGTTGACTCGAGCAAGCGTAGAGAACGTGATCATCGCCATCACGATCGCTGAAATCCCGCGGGTTTCGCGGCTCGTGCGTGGTGTGGTGCTTTCACTGCGTGAGCAAGCCTACGTTGATGCAGCGATCTCGTGCGGTTGTCGCATGCCGATGTTAATTTGGCGGCACATTCTGCCAAATACCTTGGCACCGCTGACGGTGCAAGCGACGTACATCTGCGCGTCGGCCATGATCACAGAATCTATTTTGTCGTTCATCGGCGCGGGTGTGCCACCGATCATTCCCTCCTGGGGCAACATCATGGCCGATGGCCGTACCTTGTTCCAGATTAAGCCTTACATCATCTTTTTCCCTGCGGTGTTCCTGTCGCTTACTGTTTTGGCCGTCAACCTGATGGGTGATGGTTTCCGCGATGTCTTGGACCCACGCAAGTCGAAAACAAGTTGATTGGAGATATCTCTTGGCCTTATTAGAAGTTGAAAATCTTCAGACACACTTTCGCACCCCTGATGGTGTGAACCGAGCCGTTGATGGTGTGAGTTTTGTCGTCAACGAAGGCGAGACGCTTGCCATCGTTGGAGAGTCGGGTTGCGGTAAATCGGTGACGGCGATGTCTATTCTGCGCCTGATTCCCGAGCCTCCTGGAAAGATTGCGGGTTCGATTCGTTTTCAAGGCAAAGACCTGCTGAAAATGTCGGACAAGGAAATGCGCGCTATTCGAGGCGATGCGATTTCCATGATTTTCCAAGAGCCGATGACCAGCTTGAATCCTGTATTGCCGATCAAGCGGCAGCTGTGTGAAACCTTGCGCTTGCATCAGGACATCACGCAAGAGCAAGCCATGGCGCGCGCATCCGAACTCATGGATTTGGTTGGTATCGCCGAAGGGCAGCGTCGGTTGAATGAATACCCGCATCAACTCTCTGGTGGCATGCGTCAACGCGTCATGATTGCAATGGCTCTGGCTTGCAACCCTAAGTTGTTGATTGCGGATGAGCCCACGACCGCTCTGGACGTTACGATTCAAGCTCAGATTCTAGATTTGATGGCTGATCTGAAAAATAAAATCGGGGCGGCAATCGTGTTGATCACGCACGATTTGGGCGTGGTTGCAGAAGTTGCCGAGCGCGTAATGGTGATGTACGCAGGTCGTAAGGTCGAAGAGGCTCCAGTAGGAGAGCTCTTTGCCAA
>CAIYWO010000323.1 GCA_903929925.1 uncultured beta proteobacterium
CGCATTTTTTCGACAACACCGACGAGTCGAAAGGTACCAATATGCGGCTTGGCAACGTAGACGATCTCTTCGGGCGCACCCGCCTTCACGAACTCTCGGATGACTTTGCGTCCGTAAAATTTTGGGTCTTTGATCTGGCTGTAAAGCTTGCCATCAGAAAACGTACCGGCTCCGCCTTCGCCGAACTGTACGTTGGATTCTGGATCCAGCACGTTCTTTCGCCAAAGGTTCCAGGTATCTTTTGTACGCTCCCGGACAGCTTTGCCACGCTCCAGTACAAGGGGTTTAAATCCCATTTGAGCGAGCAAAAGGGCGGCAAATATTCCGCAAGGCCCAAATCCAACAACGACTGGCCGAAGGCGTTTTGAGCTCTTGTCACTCGAGGCTTGAGTGAGGTAGTGATAGCTTGTGTCTGGTGTTGGAGTGATTCGATGGTCGTCTTTGTGAGACTTAAGAATGGCGGTTGGATCCTTTACCGATACATCCACAATATAAGTAAAAGACAGCGCTGCTTTTTTTCGCGCATCATAGCTGCGCTTAAAGATCTCAACGCCCAATAACTCGCTGGCAGAGATGCCGAGACGCTCAAGGATTGCTGTCTCAAGATCTTGCGGGGTGTGGTCGACTGGTAGGCGTAATTCGGTAATGTGAATCATAGAGTGCAACGATACACAAATTTCTTGCCAATTGGCGGCCGTGGACTAAGCTGAAATCTATAAAATATGTGCAATTTCAGTGTGCTTTCGGAAAAAGAGGTTGTAATGGATTCAGGTTTGAAGGGAAAGGTAGCTCTGGTCACAGGTGGCTCTAAGGGGATTGGTTTTGCGATTGCCCAGGCGCTGGCGGCTGAGGGCTGTCATCTACGTTTAGCGGCGCGCGACTTGGTTTCTTTGAATGCGGCGCGTGACGCGATCAAGTCCGATTACGCGGTAGATGTGAAAGTGCAGTCGGCTAACTTGTCAGAGCCGGGAGTCGCCGAGACCTTGGCTGCGGCTTTTCCTGAGACCGATATTTTGATTAATAGCGCGGGTGCGATCGCACGTGGGAGTTTGTTGAATATTGATCCTGCCGGATTTCGAGAAGGATTTGAGGGTAAGGTCACCGCGAGCATGATGCTTAGCCGAGCCCTTTATCCACATATGATGTCGCGTAAGTATGGCGTGATCGTCAACATCATTGGTATCGCTGGAGAAAAACTCAACCCTAATTCGATAGGGACCTCGGTTGCGAATGCTGCGCTCATCGCCTTTACAAAAGCATTTGGTGCGGAGAGTGTTGACCATGGCGTGCGTGTGCTTGGAATTAATCCCGGTTTGATTCATACCGGTCGCACAGACAACTTGTTGCATCCAAAAACGGAAGTTGATCGCCAGGCCTATGCAAAGGTTATGGCGAATCTTCCGTATGGGCGCATGGGAAAGCCCGAAGAGGTCGCGAGCTTGGCTGTGTTTTTGGCGTCTGATGCGGCCAAATACATCAGTGGTGATGTTATTTCGGTGGATGCGGGTACACGCTTTCGCGCGTAACCCGCAGAGTACTTATTCTGGCTTGATACCGATCTGCTTGACCAGATCGCCCCAAACTTTGTCTTCCTTTTCGACAAACTTGGCGAACTGCTCGGGCGTATCGGTGCTGCTTTGTGCACCAATATCCGCGATACGCTTAACCATTGCGGGCGACGCCATAATCTTCATGACCTCAGCATGTAGCCGATCCACGATGGGTTTAGGTGTTCCTGCTGGTAAGAACAACGCATACCATTCGTAAAGTTCGAACCCGGGGAAACCTGACTCGGCGATCGTTGGGATATCACTTAAGGCTGCGGGGCGTGTCGCACCGGTGGTCGCAATGGCGCGCAACTTTCCACTCTTGACGTGAGGGATTGTAGAGGTTGGGCTATTGATCAGCATCTGGATGTGCCCAGCCAGCAGGTCCGTTAAAGCAGGACCACCGCCTTTATAGCCGATCTCGGTAATGTCCACGGCAGCGAGTTTGATCAGGTATTGCATCGAGAGCTGCCCAGAGGTCAGGCCGCCGGGTGTGCCGTACGCGAGCGAACCCGGCTTGGCTTTTGCGAGTGCGACAAGCTCTTGCAGCGTCTTGGCCTGGACGCCAGGGTTAACCGTCAAAATGCCAGGCATCAAAGCAAGCATCGCCAAAGGGATGAAGTCCTTTTTTGAATCGTATGGCAGGCTCTTGGTGATATGGGGGTTGATGGCATGGGCACTAATGAATAGACCGATTGTGTGGCCATCGGGGGCTGCCTTGGCAACTTCGCGCGTTGCAATCGTACTGTTTGCGCCGGGCTTGTTCACGACAAGCACTGGCTGCCCGAGTGCTTTAGAAAGATCGGGTGCAATGGCGCGTGCCAAAACATCTGATGTGCCGCCTGGCGCAAACGTCACAATCAGCTGGATCGGTTTGTTTGGCCAATCGGTTTGTGCCTGGCTTGATAGCGCGAGAGCACTCGCCGCCAGGGCAAGTACAAACTTTATTTTTTTCATCGATTGTCTCCGAAATGAATAGTTATATTTTTATAGTTGCTGCCGACTCAGCATAGTTTAGTTAAATCTTGCTGCAAGCCTGCTTTTACCCAGCAAGTGATGTGAACCCTCTAATAATATCCTCTGGCGGAAAGCTAAAGTCAACCAAGCAGCTAATTTCGGTCAAGTCCATCGTTCTGGGATGTTTTGACGGTTGCTCGTGCCAGGTCGGTAACTTGCTAGCGGCGCTTAAGATTCATGTTGGTAGCTCCCGTTGACTAGGTAGGCAGTAGATTAGAGCTTTGCTGGGTTCCTTTGGTTGCGAGGAATTGTGAGCCGTTTTTAAGATCATTCTGGGAAGCTTTTGGCATAATCTCACTGCTATAGGCACCTTTTTGGGCGTTAGGCATCTTGCGCGGAACGCACCAACACAAGTTTGATAGCTTCAAACTAGACCTACATTGCGCTTAATCTTAACGATTATTACTAGAGAGTTATGCCATGACTGACAAAACAAAAGCCCGAGTCAATGCTTACACGATTGATGGCGACCTGTTCAAGGCAATCATTAACGACGAAGAGCAGTACTCAATCTGGCCCGAGCAAAAAGAAACCCCCGCTGGCTGGCGTGAGGTTGGCGTTAAAGGGAGCAAGGCTGAGGTAAGCGAGTACATCGACAAGAATTGGACCGATATGCGTCCTCTGAGCTTACGCAAGGCGATGGAAGCCAATGCCCGCAAATAATGGGCCATTAGGGGCTGAAACGGATGACCCACTCGTCACGCTAAAAACCGATGTAGTCATTGAGCCTTTGGTTGAGCGTTGGCATGCGTGGTCACACCTTGTGTCCCCAGTAACGTCCTCGTTGAATGCAAAATATAGACACTTGGCAGTACTCGAGTCATTCGTCAATGCGCCAACTGCGCACGTTGCCGCGTGCCAAAATCCAAAACTTCGTGGCGGTCCCTTCGTTGATTTGCCCGTGAGTGAGGTAGGCGCAGTTAAGGCGTTGATCGAAAGCACCAAAGCCAGACAGGCCAAGCAAATTGAATTTGGCGATGCGTTGCGTGAATCATTTCGTATGATCATGAAGCAAGCAGATGGCTTTAGCATTGAGCCGCTGTATGAACAGTTGCCTGAGCCCGTTAAAGGCTACGTCGAGTTGACCTATACGATTGGTGGGTATCCTGACCTCAGGGTCAATGAGCCGTTGCTTTACTTGAGTCCTGCCTATAATCGCAACGCGCAAAGTGCGGCGATCTATCGTGCACAGGGTGACGAAAGACCGTTTGCATTCAGCACCCCCAAGATGCCTAGCCCAAATATTTTTGAGTTAGAAGAGCCGTTTGATGCTCAGATTTATGATTACCTTGCTCGACTGCGGCACTACCCGCAGCGTCGATCTGAGGTACTTGCTGCGCTCAAGGTTGGCAGCGATCGTGCAGAACTGTTTTCTGATTTTTTGACTGAAGCTCAGCCTGCAACGTTAAAGCCTAGCGAAAAAACAGGTAAGACGCGTTGGCGTTATTTTGGTCATGCATGCGTGCTGGTCGAGGCGCCTGATGGCACAAATATGTTGATGGATCCCGTAGTTGCTTACGAGGGTAAATCAGGTGTTGAGCGTTTTGTGTTGAATGATTTGCCTGAGCGCATTGACTATGTGGTGCTCACTCATAACCATGCCGATCATGTGTTGATTGAGACATTACTTGCCATACGCTTCCGCGTTGACACGATAGTTGTGCCTGCGGGTGGCGGTAGTATCGCAGATCCATCGCTAAAGCTAATGTTGCAGTCAATTGGCTTTAAAAATGTGATTGAATTGGATGCGTTAGGGACGATCGAGTCTGGTGAGTTGACGATTAAAGCGCTCCCGTTTTTGGGTGAGCATGGCGATTTAGATGTGCGTTCGAAGGCAGCTTGGTTTGTGCGTTCTGGCGAGACGACGATGCTATTTGCAGCCGATAGTAATAACCTTGACCCCGTTCTGTATGATTTATTGAGAAAAGCGGTTGGGCGCGTTGATGTTTTGTTTATTGGTATGGAATGTGCGGGTGCGCCCTTTAGCTGGACCTATGGACCTTTGTTGCCGTTGGCGGTTGACCGTAAGAAGGATCAAACACGGCGGTTAAATGGGTCGGACTGCGAAAAAGGGCTAAAGGTTGTCAAGAGCCTCGGTTCGACCGAGGTCTACGTCTATGCGATGGGCGCCGAGCCTTGGCTTCAGTTCATTACAAGCATTGACCCTAGCGAAGATACGGTGCCGGCAACGAACGCGCGGCAGCTGGTCGAGGCCTGTCAGACCATGGGGATCAAGGCGCTTAGATTGTTTGGCAAGGCCGACGTCACGATCTAACGGGATTTAGTGTTCAAAAGTTCGTCCGTTTGTGCCCCTAGCGCTGGACTTGATTGGACTTGATCGCTGCTTAAGAAAACAGAGCTGATCGGTGTGGGCAGTGCTGGTATGCGCTGCCCATCCGGGGTTTGAAGCGCGCGATCAAACACACCTCGAGCCTTAAAGTGCGGGTCTTTGACGGCTTGCTCGAGTCCGATAACTTCGGTGACGCAGGTGTCTTTTCCCTCAAACTTTTCGAGCCAGTAGGCAGCTGGGTGTTGGGCAATCGTTTTTGCTACGCTCGCTTTTACGAGTGCTGGATTGTCGACATGCTCAAGGTCAGGTGTACCAAGAATGGTCAGAAAGTTATTCCAAAACTTATCTTCGAGTGGAGCGGCCGCAAGGTATTTATTGTCTGCTGTTTGATAGATTTGATAGCGCGGACTACCGCCGGTCAACAACTCATCTCCTGCTCTAGGCCACTGGCCAGCAGCCCAACCTGCGCCTAAGCCCCAGTACATCAGTGGAAACAGATTGTCAGACATCGACACATCAAGATGACAGCCGCATCCGTTCTGATCACGGCTACGCAGCCCCAACAAAATATTCATGACGGCGGGATAGGCACCTGCCGCTAAGTCGGCCGTAAGCACGGGCGGCACAAACGGCGCGCCTGACTTGTCGCCCCCAAGGCTAACCATTCCGGCGCGAGCCTGATAGTTCATGTCGTGCGCAGCAACCTGCGCGTAGGGGCCATGCTGGCCAAAGCCGGTAATTGAGCAGTAG
>CAIYWO010000324.1 GCA_903929925.1 uncultured beta proteobacterium
CCCACCTGACAATCGTGCGCGACGTGCACATAGGCCATCACCCAATTATCTGAGCCTAACCGAGTGACGCCCACGTCCTGAACCGTGCCGGTATTGACGGTGACATATTCGCGAAACATATTTCTGTCGCCGATCTCAAGCCTTGTTGGCTCGCCGGCATACTTTTTGTCTTGTGGAATTCCACCCACCGAACAAAACCGGTAAAACTGATTATCGCTACCAATGGTTGTATGCCCATCAATTACGCAATGGGACCCAACCACAGTATTCGCGCCGATCTGTACGTGCGGACCGATAATCGAATATGCACCCACGCTGACCGTAGGGTGCAGCTTAGCTTGTGCATCGACCAAAGCAGTAGGATGGATATGGGCAGACATTATTTTTCCAATGGTCTGATCGCACACATAAGTTTTGCTTCCGCCACGACTTCTCCGTCAACGAAGGCCTTGCTCTGATATTTGCAAATGGATCGCCCCAAGCGCTCAGCTTCAACTTCGATAATCAGTTGATCACCAGGCAACACTGGCTTACGAAAACGCGCAGCATCAATTCCGACAAAGTAATACACGGCTTCGCCATCAACCGGCTTAAGACCCGTCTCGTCCGCAAACGAAAAAATCGCAGCCGCTTGCGCCATGGCCTCGAGGATCAACACACCAGGCATTACGGGATGATGCGGAAAATGCCCCGTAAAGAATGGTTCGTTAATCGATACATTCTTGAGTGCCTTGATCGACTTACCGGGAACCATATCCAGAACCCGATCAACTAGTAGCATCGGATAACGGTGCGGAATTCGATCGAGGATCTCTTTAATATCGAGCTGTATCGCCATATTGATTCAACGCTTTAAGAAAGCGACGACCTAAAGCCATCGCGATTAATCGTAGCAAACACTATTCACGCTCAAGCGCACGTAGACGCTTACGCATGCTCCAGAGCTGCGTCACCACAGCAGCATTACGTTGCCACTCAGAGTGTTCACCAAACGGGAACACACCTGTGTAGCGACCAGGCTTGGATACGTCGTTCGTAATCCCGGTTCCACCAGAAACGTGTACGTCGTCGCCAATCGTGAGGTGTCCAGCAACACCTGCTGCACCACCAATTGTGCAGCGTGATCCAATCGCCGTTGAACCAGCGATTGCAGCGCAGGCAGCGATCGCTGTATGGGCGCCAATCCGCACGTTATGGGCAACCATGACGAGGTTATCGATCTTGACACCATCGTCGATCACGGTGTTTTCTAAGGCACCGCGGTCAATGGTGGTGTTAGCGCCGACTTCAACGTCGTTGCCAATTACAACGCCACCAAGCTGGGGAATCTTCCCCCAGGCGCCTTTGGCCAGACTGGGGTCTGGAGCAAAACCAAAACCATCAGCACCAATGACAACTCCGCTATGTAGAATCGCACGAGCACCGATCTGCACACCCGAGTAAATCGAGACATGTGCGTGAAGTCGGCCCGACGCACCAATCGATACATCATCACCCAAGACACAACCGGGCCCAATGTATGTCATTGCACCCACCTCACAGCGAGCACCAACCACAGCATTGGCACCAACCGTCACACCTGCACCGAGCTTAGCAGACGGATCGACAACTGCACTGGGGTGCACACTGGGCTCGCGTGCGGGCTGAATCGCCCATTCAAACCACTGCGCAATCCGTGCATACAACAAATAAGGATGCTTACAAACTACCCGTGCAAACGCCGGTGGTGGAGACTGCGTAGCGAGATGGGCTTCAATTTCGGGAAGCACGATGATCGCGCACGCGTTCGACCGAGCAAGATGCTCGAGATACTTGGCATGCACGATGAAGGAAATCTCTGATGACCCAGCACTCGCCAGTGCGCCAAGCCCTGCAATTCGAGGATCTGCGTTGTGGTCACCACCGGCAACCACACTTTGCACCAACCCACCTGGAATGGCACGTAGCAGAGCCGATAAGGAAGGTGCTCGATCGGAGTCTAGCAATACCGGCATGCTGAACCCTTTAGTTACTTGCCAAGGGCTTGAATAACTTTATCAGTGATATCAATACGAGGACTGACCGTCACAGCATCTTGCAAGATGACGTCGTAGTTTTCTTGCTCAGCGATACGCTTAATCGCAGCGTTAGCTTTTTCAACGATGGTTGCAAACTCTTCGTTACGACGACGATTGAAATCTTCCTGGAATTCGCGGCGCTTGCGTTGAATATCCGCATCCAAGTTGGCCAGCTCGCGTTGACGCTTGTTACGATCAGACTCGGACAAGACAGGAGCATCTTTCTCGAACTTCTGGGCAAGGTTGCGCAAGTTTGCAGCTAACTTTTGAAGGTCATCTTCGCGTTTCTTGAACTCTGCTTCAATCTTGGTTTGCGCCGCCTTGGCCGGAATCGAATCGCGCAGAATCCGCTCAGTATTCACAAAGCCAATTTTGGAACCTTGTGCTTGTGCCATTGAGCTGATCAACAGGCCAAGAACCAACAGTCCGGCGCTCAATAGCCAGAAGAATCGGCTGCTGCGCACCTGAGCTTGTTTTGCAATCGCAACCTGAGCGTTTGAAAGATTTTTTACAGACATGATTCCATTTCCACAGTAAACAAAATTGCAAGTAGGCATTGTGCCATTAAAAAACTTTATCCTGACTTAGAACCCAGTTCCGATCTGGAACTGAAACACCTGCGTGTTGTCGCCCGTTTGTGCATTAAGCGCCTTAGCGACCGAGATCTGCAACGGACCGATTGGTGAAATCCACGATAAGCCGATACCCGCCGAATAACGTAACTGGCTCCAGTTAATGGACGTGTCGTTACCATAACCATCGGCTCCAAAGACTTGACCACCGTCGCCAAAGATATACCAACGCAAACTGCGATCTTGCTGCGTGCCTGGGAAAGGCAGGTATAGCTGTACGTTACCGACTACGCGTTTTGAGCCACCCAGGTAGGTACCAGTAAGTGGGTCAATCGGGCCAAGTGAGCTTTGCGAGTAACCACGGACGGTACCAATACCACCGGCGTACACGTTTTTAATGATTGGGTATGGCCGATCACTGTAGCTCTTACCGTAGTCAAACATCGCGTTAAATGCGATGGTGTAGTCACGAGACAAAGGCAGGAACACTTGCTGTTGAGCACTGAGAAGATAGTATTCTAGGCTGCCTGTGCCAACGTCTGCCTTAAGACGAGTAAACGATCCTTTGGTCGGTGCCAGAGCGCTATCTCGCGTGTCTTTCGCCCATCCCGTGTTCAGAATTGCCGCAGTCGTCGTGTCACCGTAGTCTCGAACGTATTCACGATACGCTAGAGGCGAGTTTGAATAGAGACCGATTGTGTTGCGCTCAAGACTGACACCGGCATAAATGCGATCAAACTCAGTGATTGGCACACCAAAGTTCAAACCCAGGCCAGCAGTTGTGACCTGGTACATACCTGGGTTATTTGAATAAGGCGTGACCGTACGATAGTAAACCGAGCTTGTGCGGCTGATGCCATCATTCGTAAAGTATGGGTCCGTGTGCGCAAGCACTACCGTTCTGTTGTACTGGCTCGTATTGAGGTTGAGAGTGAGGTTTGTTCCGCTACCGAAGACGTTTTCTTCTGAAATACCTGCGGACAAGATGATGCCATCAGCCTGTCCATAGCCGATACCCATATTGATCATGCCTGTTGGCTTTTCGGCGACAACAACGCTCACATCAATCTGATCAGGCGCACCAGGAACCGGCTCGGTCGTGACCTTAACCTCTTTGAAGTAACCCAGTCGATCAAGACGGTCTCTCGATAACTTGATTTTGCCTGAGTCGTACCAAGCTGCTTCAACCTGACGGATTTCGCGACGAACTACCTCATCTTTTGTACGGTGGTTGCCGCTCACCTGAATCCGGCGCACGTAAACCCGGCGACTTGGATCGATATAAAACGTCACCTCTGCTGTGTTGTTCTCACGATCCAGAACAGGGTTGGGGTTGACGTTCGCGAACGCGTAACCCAGACCACCGAGATAATCCGAGATCGCCTTGGCAGTCGCGTTTGTTTTCGCGCCAGAAAACAGTTCGCCTTCCTTCAACTGCACCAACTGACCGATTTCTGCATCCAGGCCGATTAGCTCTCCCGCCAACTTGACGCTCGAGACTTTGTAAGGTTTGCCCTCGTTAATTGTCAGCGTAATGAAAATATCTTTACGGTCAGGAGAGATCGTGACCTGTGGTGGCTCAACTTTGAATTCCAAATAGCCACGATTTAGATAGAAAGATTTTAGTTCTTCAACGTCTCGCTCAAGCTTCTCGCGAGAGTACTTGTCGGCATCCGTATACCAAGTCAGCCACCCAGGCGTGGTCAACGCGAACAGTCCCCTCAAGGTGCTTTCAGAAAAATCCTTGTTCCCTACGAAGGTAATCTCTTTAATACGAGCGACACTTCCTTCAAACAAATCGAAATTGATACCAACGCGGTTACGAGGCAGAGGTGTGACAGTCGGTGAGATCTCGACAGCGTACTTACCTTTCGCCAAGTACTGCTGTTTAAGTTCAAACTGTGCCTGGTCAAGCATAGATTGATCAAATACACGTCCCTCACCGAAACCGACCTGCTTGAAACTGTCGATCATATTCTTGGATTCAAACTCACGCATCCCAGTAAAACTGATCGATGCAATGGTCGGACGCTCTTGAACCTGAACAACTACCACTCGCCCAGATGTTTGGATCCGTACATCTGAATACAACCCAGTTTCGTACAGTTTGCGCACAGACTCCGTTGCCAGCTCTTCGGTAAATCGCTGACCAACTTTAAACGGCAAACGTGCAAAGATTGAGCCAGGCTCGGTGCGTTGCATACCATCGACGCGAATATCGCTCACCACGAACGGATCAAACGCATGCGCAGGTTGAAAAACAGCGAGTAACCCGACCGTCAGCATCAGTCCAACGAGTCCCTGACGCAGGGACGTCGCGACGCGATCAGCGCACCGACCCAAAACACACAACAAGCTAGCGGACATCCTGACTAATCCTTGAAATTCAATTCATCTGTGACACAACGAGCACGACCTCTTCAGGGCGAAAGCCACTGGGTGACGTATCTCATTGAATCGTTAAACAACGCGAGCACCATTAGCGCCGACAATAGGCCAAAACCTATTTTCTGCCCCCATTCCATGAAGCGTTCCGGGGGCGGACTTCCACGTACGATCTCTATGAGATAGTACAGCAGATGCCCCCCGTCTAGCATTGGAATTGGCAACAAGTTCAACACCCCTAGGCTGACACTAACCAGTGCCAAATAGCCCACAAACGCAACCCACCCGATTTTGGCCGACTGACCTGCATAATCTGCGATTGTGACCGGGCCGCTGATGTTTTTGACAGACACCTCACCCAAGATCATCTTCCCCATCATCCGCAGGGAAAACCAAGCTGTATCGAAGGTTTTTACAACGCCGTTCATGAGGCTATCGACCGGTCCGTAGCTGACCTCGACCATCTGAGGCTCGCCACCAAGCTGAATACCAATACGGCCAACCACCTGACCATCTGGCTGAACCAAAGGGGCAGGAATTAAAGCAATATTTAGCCTTTGACCGTCACGCTCTACTTCCAACTGCAAGGGTTTGCCAGCATGCTGCTGTATTACCTGAATCAGTTGTCCAACATCTTGGTCCGCCTGACGTTGCACCGACAAGATGCGATCTCCAACTTTTAAACCTGCGCTCATGCCGACGCTTTCCGGAACCACTCCTCGAACAATCGGAGTGCCCGTCGCGAGTCTCAAACCAAGTAGTCGTAGCGGATCTGCAGAAGACGGGTCTGCCAAAACAGGCAATTGCAGTGTGCGGCTAAGTGTTGCTCCACGCTGATCAATCGTTAGGTCGATCGATCCACCATCGCCAAGCTTCTGCAAAAGCGCCCAGCGCAGTTCAGACCAAGATCGAATGGCCTTATCGTCAACCGCCACAATACGATCGCCCGCCTGCAAACCACCTGTGGCTGCCGCCGACTGTGCAACGGGCGTCGCCAGCACTGCAGCTGGCTCCTGGGTTCCTACAAAACTAATTAACGCGTAAAGCAACGCAGCTAAGAGCAGGTTAAAGACTGGACCAGCTGCAACAATTGCCATACGACGCGAAACGGGTTGCGCGGAAAAGCTTTCGCGAGAAAGCACGCCGTCTGGGCGCTGCGCTCTCAGGGCCTCTGTCGTGGTTGATTCATCCAACATTTTGACGTAACCGCCAAGGGGAATAGCTGACAGCGCCCACTCAGTACCATGGCGATCCACGCGCTTAATTAAGACACGACCAAACCCGATCGAAAAGCGCAAGACACGCACCCCACACAAGCGGGCGACCCAATAGTGACCCAACTCATGGAACGTGATCAACACGCCGAGCGTCACAATAAAGGCCAATACAGTCGTGAGCATAATTTAAGCCAACCGATAACTTCAGTGCGTGTAGGAAGAGACGATCTGGTGTGCGTGCCGTCTGGCTTCAAGATCTAAGTCGAGGACATCATCAATCGAGCTAAGCGCGACGTCTTGAGAGCCACGCATCTGCGTCAGGACACCCTCTATGACTGATGGTATCCGAGTGTAGGTGAGTTTGTGTGACAAAAACGCTTCCACCGCAATTTCATTTGCTGCATTCAACGCGATACAGGCAATCTGCCCGCTGCGCAGCGCCTCGAAGGAAAGGCGCAAACAGGGAAATTGCGTCAGATCGGGCTCAGAAAAGTCCAGCCGACCAGCTGCAGCAAGATCCAACATCCCGACCCCAGACGCTATGCGTTCAGGAAATCCAAGGCCGTAGGCAATAGGTGTTCGCATATCGGGCTGACCGAGCTGAGCAACCACCGAGCCATCTTCGTACTCCACCATAGAATGCACAACGCTTTGCGGATGAATCACGACACTAATTCGCTCTGGCGGCATCGCAAACAACCAGTGCGCCTCAATCACTTCCAGCCCTTTATTGAGCATCGTCGCCGAATCAACGGAAATCTTGCGACCCATACTCCAGTTAGGGTGTGCACAGGCCTCATCAGGCGTTACGGCATGCAGATCATTCCATTGTCGCGATCGAAATGGTCCACCGGAGGCCGTCAGAATAAGTCTTCGTACACCGGGGGAAGGTTGCGTCGGCGCACTCGCCCTTCCGTGGTGAGGCAAACACTGAAAGATAGCGTTGTGCTCACTGTCAATCGGCAGCAGCTCCGCACCACTTGCCTGAACGGCCGCCATAAACAACGAACCAGCCGCAACGAGGGCTTCTTTATTGGCCAACAAAACGCGTTTACCCGCCTGTGCAGCGGCTAAGGCAGCTGGCAGTCCTGCTGCGCCTACAATCGCTGCCATCACGATCTGACTCTGATCATCGCCGGCGGTTTCTGCCAAGGCCTGTGGACCAACTCTTAATTCTGGTGAGGGTGCACCAGCGCCCCACAAGCGACGGAACTCTAGTGCAGCCGCATGCGTTGGGACCACCACAACACTTGCTGCTGTTGCACGTGCCTGGCTCACGAGTAGCTCTATCCGAGAATAGGCAGACAGCGCATGGACCGCGTATTTATCTGGGTGTCGAGCCAGCACATCTAATGTGCTCTGGCCGATCGAGCCCGTTGAGCCCAACACTGTTACGCGGGCTACCACGGCAGGTTACCAAGCAAAATAAAACTCAGGGGAACCACGGCTACGACTGCGTCAATCCGGTCATACACACCACCATGACCAGGTAGCAATCCACTCGAGTCTTTCATGGACGCACGTCTTTTGAGCAAGGACTCGAATAAGTCCCCACAAATCGAAAACACTGCCAACAAAACGGCAAGAATCACCGCTCCAGCCCAGCCCCAGAGCTGAACGAGCTCAAAGCCGAAACTCTTGGGCAACAATAGAGCACTGCCGACTATCCATGCAACCACGCCAAGCACGCCAGCCACAGCTCCTTCGATCGTCTTTCCTGGACTGATACGCGGTGCGAGTTTGTTGCGCCCAATCGCTCGGCCCGCAAAATACGCAAAGATGTCCGCAATCCAAACCACAGCGAGCATCGACAAAATGAACTGAGCGCCATGATGCAAAAAGAGCCACGCCAAACCTGCCCAGGTCGCAAAAAGCGTCATCACTGCGAAGAGCGTCCAAAGCACTGCTCCCTGGCGGACCTGCGTTTGAGCCCGCAGCAGTGCACCGCCAACAAAAACACACCAGGCGCAGACGCTTATAAAGGACGACCACAACAACAGGCGTTGGTTATCAGATCCCGACCGCATCCATAGCCAGGCCTGCACAATCGTCAAACTAAACAAAAGCAAACCTATCACCACAGGAACCTGAGTGCCTCGTCCCCAAAGCAGACGACTCCACTCCCACGCCGCGAGTCCGCA
>CAIYWO010000325.1 GCA_903929925.1 uncultured beta proteobacterium
CGCGAAAGGTCGTGGCCACAGACTCGTCGGTCGCGAGCAACTTTTTGACTTGTACGATTGCCTCGCTAGCGCTGGGACTTTGGCTGCCCGTTTTCTGGGAGCCCATAAACTGGAGCACCGCGATTCTTTTAGTTGTTCAAGCGATACTAGTGATTATCGGGCACCTGTTTTTAACCAACGCCTTTCAGCGCGCAACGGCAGCGACCTTGGCACCTTTTTCTTATGTCCAGATCCTGTTCGCAAGCGTAATGGGCATCATATTTTTTGGTCACTCACCAGACTCCCTCACATTCTTAGGGATGTCTGTGATTATTGCCAGTGGCGTTCTTCTAGTGTTACGAACGGGCCGAACTTAATCGGCGCCGTCTGCAGACTGAAGTACTGAGGGCTAACGCTCGAACTGAAGTCCGCGATAACCTTCTGCCGCGATCTGATCGCAGATGACGCGATACTTATCGAGTCCAGCCACGTAGGGCATAAACACACGGGGCTTGCCAGGGATGTTTGCCCCCACGTACCAAGAATTCGCGAGGGGGTATAGCGTCGAGTCACCGACCTCATTGACATGCTGCACCCATTTCTCCTCGGCGTCGCGCTCTGCCTCAATACGATTCAAGCCTTGGTTCTTCACATGTTTCAGTAGATCAGTGATCCAGTCGACGTGCTGCTCAATCGCAGCAATCATGTTGGTCTTGACCGATGGACTGCCTGGCCCCGTAATGATCATCATATTTGGGAAGCCGGCGGTCATGATGCCCAGATATGTTTTCGGTCCATCTACCCACTTGCTGCGCAAATCTGCTTCGCCATCCACCCGAATGTCGATATCTAGCAATGCGCCCGTCATGGCATCGAAGCCGGTCGCAAAGACAATCGCATCGAACGCATACTCTTGCTCGGCTGTCTGTATACCCTTGGGAGTGATCTGAACAATTGGATTCTTTTTTATATTAACCAGCGTCACGTTCTCGCGGTTGAAGGTCTCGTAATAATCGGTATCAAGCGGCAGGCGCTTCGTGCCAATATAGTGGTCATTCGGGATCAAATCAGCAGCTACCGCAGGATCCTTCACAATCGTACGGATCTTGTCGCGCACAAACTCGCAGACTGTTTCGTTGGCTTCTTTGCTAGTCAGCAAATCCTTATAGGCATACAAGAAGCTGATGTTCCCACCGGTCCCCCACTTCTTTTCAAAACTCGCGAGACGCGCCTCTGGCGTATCCTCGAGCGCAAGCTTCGTTGGAGGAGGAAATCCAGCGATACCGAAAGGAGTCTTCAACGCCTCTTT
The DNA here is from genome assembly GCA_903929925.1 of uncultured beta proteobacterium. Classification (GTDB taxonomy): domain Bacteria; phylum Pseudomonadota; class Gammaproteobacteria; order Burkholderiales; family Burkholderiaceae_B; genus Zwartia. Next base: position 1,289 of record CAIYWO010000325.1, read on the forward strand.
GCGCCACGCAGGATATTTTTCTTTATGCGCTTTTACCTCTGCAGGCGTGAGGACGCGATTAATGGCTGGAACAGAATAGTTTGCCGAACGCTGAAAGACATGGAGGTGCTTTGCCTCTTTCGCAATAATTGGTATCGATTGAATGCCTGAGGCACCCGTACCAATGATCCCAACGCGCTTTCCTGTGAAATCAACTTTCTCATGCGGCCATTGACCAGTGTGATACCACTTACCCTTAAACGTATCCAAGCCCTTGAAATCCGGGACGCGGGGCAACGAAAGGTTTCCGGATGCCATGATGCAAAACTGCGCCTCAAACATCTCCTTTGTATTCGTTGTTACTTTCCAGGCGTTTGAAGACCGAAAAAAGACAGCTGATGCGACACGCGTATTGAACTGAATGTCCCGTCGCAAATCAAAGCGATCAGCAACGTGATTGGCATACTTTAAGATTTCAGGCTGCGTGGCATAACGCTCGGGCCATTCCCATTCTTGCTGAAGATCTTCAGA
>CAIYWO010000326.1 GCA_903929925.1 uncultured beta proteobacterium
GACTTTGATTGCCATCATAAAGAAAATCTGTGCGCTCGGAGTTGCCGTGCTTGCGCTCACCGCGTGTTCTGACTCAAAGGACAATAAGGTTGTTCGGGTCGCCGTGTCTCCTGCATCACCCCCGATGTTATTTGCAGAGAACGGTGTAAATAAGGGCGCTGATTTAGAGCTCTTTGAGGGTTACTGTAAGTCGCGCGGCTGCACCTTGAAGGTCACGGCGTATGACTGGCAGGGCATGCTCGGAGCAATATCGAGTAAACAAGCCGACGTTGCATTTTCTGCAATATCCATCACAGATAAGCGTAAAGAGGTGATGGATTTTTCAGAGCCGTATTATGACAACGCTTGGCACTTGGTTGGTTTAAAGAGTCGAGATATAAAAATATCCGATCTAGCCAAACTGAAGGAGTACTCAATCGGCTATCCCCGAGGGATGGCCTATGCCGATTTGATTAAAAATGAACTAGAACCGAAGGGCTATTACAGTCTTAGTAAGGTCAAACTTTATCCATCATATAGTGAAGTCATCGCCGACCTGCAAAACGGGAATCTTGATCTGGCGTTTGTCGAGGAGCCAGTGCTTGCGAATTACGTATACAAAATGAAACTGCCGTTTCAGAGTGCGTATTCGTTCTCGGGATTCGATCAGTTGGGATTTGCTTTTGCGAAAGGTTCGCCGCGACGAGACGACTTTAATAAATATTTGAAAGAGCTGGGCCCTGAAAAAGTTAAGGCGATTATTGATAGATGGATGAATTGATTACATAAGGGCAACGCTAGATGAGCTTGCTGGAAATTCTCTGGCAACTGACCTGGGGGCTAGGTTACACCGTACTGGTCACCCTCACTTGTAGTGCAACGGGTCTAGCGGCCGGCTTGCTTGTGGCCTGCCTTGCTCGTCTGTCGGTGCCAGGCCTGCGCGGTGTGCTCAATGCCTACACCTATGTTTATCGAGGCGTTCCGGTGTTGGTCATGTTGTTTCTGGTGTATTTTGGTCTGCCGACTATAGGGGTGAATGTGTTGCCTCTTGTCGCGATGGCGCTGAGTCTAGGGTTGATTGCTGGCGCATATCTTGCCGAGGTTTTTCGGGGTGCTCTCGAATCGATTGATCAGTCAGAGATATTGGCTGGTCAGGCAATGGGAATGACACGCACGCAAGTATTTGTCAGTATCGAGATGCCGCAAATGCTTCGCTTTGCCATTCCAGGTATGGTTAATGAGTTCACGTCTGTTCTTAAGTATTCGCCGTTTGCGTACACGGTGGGTATTCCTGAAATGACCAAGCAGGCTATGTCACTCACAGCCATAACCCTCAAAGGGGTTGAAGTGTATTTGTGCGTGGGGGTGTTGTATTTTGCGGTCTATCGCATTTTGTTGATCGGAGTGCGTCTGCTAGAGCGGCGTTATGCGATTCCAGGGATGACGACGACATGAGCGGATCGACGGCATTAATTCAAATACAACAGCTGACAAAAAAATTCGATGAGCAACAGGTGTTGGGGGGAATCGACCTTGATGTGCAAGAGTTCGATTTAAAGGTTGTGATGGGCCCCTCCGGGTGTGGAAAATCGACACTCCTGCGGTGTATTAATCGTTTGGTCGAACCGACCTCTGGCGAGATCAAGTTTCGAGGCCAATCAACACTAGCTCCTAATGTTGACGTGCGGGCGCTACGTCAAAGTATCGGCTTCGTCTTTCAGCAGTTTGCTCTGTATCGGCACCTCTCTGTGCTAGAGAACGTTACCCTGGCTTTGCGTAAGCTGCGAGGGATGACAGTGTTGCAGGCTCAAGAAAAAGCATTGTTTGAATTGAATCGACTGGACATGTCGATGCATTGTGATAAGTATCCAGCTCAACTTTCTGGCGGTCAAAAGCAGCGTGTAGCCATTGCCCGCTCGCTTGCAATGGACCCAGCCGTCGTACTTTTTGATGAACCGACTTCAGCGCTAGATCCCGTCATGGTGCGGGAGGTGGCAGAACTGTTTAATCGCCTTAGAAGTGAGAAAGTCACCATGTTGTGTGTGACGCATGATTTAAGTTTGGCGCGGATGATTGCTGAGCGTGTTGTCTATCTTGAGAAAGGTGTAGTGAAAGCTGAAGATAGTTTTGAGACCCTTGCTTCTTCGCACCCGGATCCCGAAGTGCGTAGCTTTTTTGGTAGTGATTCTGGAGTCAGTAACAAATGAGTGAGTGGCATTCTTTTTTGCGTGATCTATTAGAGCAGTGGCCTTTAATTTTTGCAGGTCTATTGCAGACGCTGAAGTTGACTGTGCTGGTTAGCGCTTCTGGCTTACTCTTGGGTGTCTTAGTATTCTATTGCTCGGTCAGCTCGATAAAAATTGTTCGTACTTTTTTTCGTGGCTATATATCTTTTTTTATTGGTATGCCTTTAATTGTTTTGTTGTTTTTGATGTATTACGGCCTACCACAATGGGGCGTAAAAACAAGTCCGTTTGTTATTGCGTTGATTGGATTCTCGCTGAATGTTGCTGCGTACAATGCAGCTTATCTCACAACTGCTTATAACGGACTTGATCCTATCGAGATCGAGGCTGCTCGCGCACAAGGCTTCAGCCACTTTCAGATATTTCGTTTCGTGATTCTTGCACAGGTGTTGCGTCTTTCAATTCCAGCACTAACAAATCAATGCATTAACAATCTTAAAGATAGTTCGGTTGCGTTTCTCATTCAGTACACAGAGTTTTTCGCTCGAATACAGGAGCTGGCGTCTACTAACTTCCAGTTTTTTAAAGCTTATGTTCTGGCGGCCATCGTCTATCTTGCAATCGTGTCGGTGATCGTGTGGATTGCAAGACTGACTGAACGAAGATTTGCGCTAGATAGAGGCGTCATGTAACTGTCACATATTTGTCATTTAATGAAAGTGTCCAAATTTTTTCATTTTATGGATAGGTGATTTAAATGAAAGTCGGTATTAACGGACTGGGACGTATCGGTCGACTTGCGTTGCGCTCGGCCTTTGGGGCTGCTGAACGTCAGCCTGACGATCCTAGAGCGGCCAATCGCCTAGAGGTTGTGCACCTAAACGAAATTAAGGGTGGAGCAGCGGCGACTGCACACCTACTCGAATTTGATAGCGTTCAGGGCCGCTGGCGCGCTGATATACAAGCGGACGATGCGCAAACTATCCGAATTAATGACAAGAAGCTTGGATTCTCGTCCTATGCCACGTCAGACGAAATCCCTTGGGGTGATTACGGCGTCGATGTGGTCTTGGAATGTACGGGAAAGTTTTTAACGCCTGAAACGATTCAAGGACACCTCGAGCGCGGTGCAAAGCGTGTGATTGTCGCGGCGCCAGTCAAAGTTGGGAATGTGTTGAACGTCGTGGTGGGCGTAAATGATCATTTGTACGATCCATCACAGCACCAAATTGTGACGGCGGCTTCGTGCACGACAAACTGCCTCGCACCTGTTGTCAAAGTGATCCATGAAGCGATTGGCATTCGGCACGGCCAGATTACGACGATTCACGATCCGACGAATACCAATCAGGTTGTAGACGCGCCCCACAAAGACCTACGTCGTGCCCGCAGCGCCATGCTGAGCTTGGCGCCTACGACAACTGGCAGTGCGACGGCGATTGCGTTGATTTACCCAGAGCTTAAAGGAAAGCTAAACGGTCACGCCGTTCGCGCCCCAGTCTTGAACGCTTCCTTGACGGACTGTGTATTCGAACTCAAGCGCGAGACGACAGTCGAGGAAGTGAATGCGCTCTTTGCACAAGCAGCAGCTGGATCACTCGCCGGTATCCTTGGTTTTGAAACGCGGCCGCTAGTGAGTGCGGACTATGCACGTGACACGCGCAGCTCAATTGTGGATGCCTTGTCGACAATGGTCACCGACGGCACGCTCTTGAAGATTTACGCCTGGTACGACAATGAGATGGGTTATGCCTGCCGGATGGTTGATCTGGCCTGCATCCTCCATAGCAAGGGTTTGTAAGCGATGTCCTCAGCAGGCGCGCGTAATTATGGGATTGTGACGGCAGCTTATTGGGGCTTTACGTTGACCGATGGCGCGTTGCGCATGCTGGTGTTGTTGCACTTCTATCGGTTGGGGTACTCACCTTTTACCTTAGCATTCCTGTTTTTGTTGTACGAGGCTGCTGGCGTCTTAGCGAATCTGATTGGCGGCTGGCTCGCTGCGAAGTTTGGCATCACTCGGATGTTGAGCGTGGGGCTCTCGACTCAAATTATCGGTTTCCTGCTCTTGTCCATGTTGTCACCTGATTGGGCTGCTGGCTTATCTGTTGCCTGGGTGGTGCTCGCTCAAGGCGTATGCGGTGTCGCCAAAGACCTAACCAAGACGGCAAGCAAGTCGGCTATAAAAATTACGGCGGGTGAGGCCTCCGGGCAGCTATTCAAATGGGTTGCGTGGTTCACGGGCAGTAAGAATGCGATGAAGGGCGTCGGATTCTTTCTCGGCGGCTTGTTACTTGATCTGCTTGGCTTCCGCGGTGCACTGTGGGCGATGGCTGCGATGCTGGCCGTCGTGTTGGTTGCTGTTTTGGCCTCCTTGCCTCCGATGATGGGTAAGAGTCGCGCCTCTAAGTCAGCGCGCGAGCTCTTTGCAAAAAACCGTGCCATTAATTTACTGGCCGCTGCACGCGTCGTATTGTTTGGTGCCCGAGACGTCTGGTTTGTTGTTGGGGTGCCAGTGTTTCTCTACGCCTCCGGATGGACCTTCACCATGGTTGGTGGGTTTTTGGCTCTCTGGACGATAGGCTATGGGCTAGTTCAAGCGATTGCCCCATCCTTGGTCAAGCGCAGTGAGGACGGCCTGTCGACAGAGGTCCCCGCTGCAAGATTATGGTCAGGGCTGTTGGCGCTCGTCCCAATTGCTTTAGCACTGGCCGTGACGCTGAGTGTGCCGCATCTCACCTGGGTAGTTGTGGTTGGTCTTGGCATCTTCGGTTTTGCCTTTGCCGTGAACTCGTCTGTGCACTCTTACCTGATTCTGGCTTATGCCGGGTCTGAGAAGGCAGCCGAGGACGTAGGGTTCTACTACGCCGCAAATGCGGCAGGACGTCTAATCGGGACGCTGTTATCGGGCTTGTTGTATCAGTGGGGTGGGCTATTGGCTGCTCTGGTGGGCTCTGCAGTGATGCTAGTGCTATGCTGGTTGATCACCTTATTTTTACCAACCACGCGCACCTGAAAGGTTCTGCATGAATGTATTTGAGCGATACCTGACGCTGTGGGTATTTCTTTGTATCGTTGTCGGCATCGCCTTGGGGCAGCTAGCCCCAGAGGTCTTTCAGGCCGTTGCGGCAATTGAAATCGCACAAGTTAATCTGCCGGTCGGCTTTTTGATTTGGGTCATGATTATTCCCATGCTGATCAAGATTGATTTTGCAGCGCTCGGTCAGGTGCGTCAGCATGTCAAAGGCATTGGTGTCACACTTTTTATAAATTGGTTGGTGAAGCCATTTTCGATGGCATTCCTGGCCTGGCTATTTATTCGTCACGCCTTTGCTGCCTGGCTGCCTGCTGAGCAGATTGACAGCTACATCGCTGGCCTCATCTTATTAGCAGCGGCGCCGTGCACGGCAATGGTATTTGTCTGGAGTCGTCTGACGGGCGGAGATCCAATATTCACCTTGTCACAAGTCGCGCTGAATGACACGATCATGGTGTTTGCTTTTGCGCCACTCGTTGCTCTGCTACTTGGCATATCTGCGATCACAGTTCCCTGGGATACGCTCATCATCTCGGTTGTGCTTTATATCGTAGTGCCGGTTTTGTTGGCGCAGATTTGGCGCCGGGGGCTTCTCTCTAAGGGCGATGCGGCATTTGATCGAACCATGACTGCGTTAGGCAAGTGGTCTGTCATCGCGCTACTCGCGACGCTTGTATTGCTGTTTGCATTTCAGGGCAAGTCGATCGTTGACCAGCCACTAATCATCGCTCTATTGGCGGTCCCAATATTGCTTCAGGTTGTTTTGAACGCAGGCTTAGCGTACTGGCTAAATCGGAGACTGGGCGAGCACCATAATGTCGCTTGTCCCTCGGCACTCATAGGCGCCTCTAATTTTTTTGAACTCGCGGTCGCGGCCGCAATCAGTTTGTTTGGTTTTCAGTCTGGTGCGGCACTTGCAACCGTTGTTGGGGTACTAATTGAAGTGCCGCTAATGTTGGTCGTGGTCAGGGTGGTCAATCAGACCAAGCCCTGGTATGAACGACGCGCTTAGTGCTTGGGGATTGATCTCGGGTCCCGCTCGCCCCAACTACCCGCTTCGACGCTTGCGATAAAGTTTGCAACAAACATATTGAACCAGTCTGGTTCTTCAAGATTGATGGTGTGTCCGGTTTTAGGCAGCATCAACAACCCACAAGCGGGTATTGTTTTCTTCAGGAACACGCCAGGCTGAATACATTGTTCGTCCTCGTCACCATTAATGACCAAGGTCGGCACTTTCATGTTTTTAAGCTCTGCTTCGAAGTCATAAATGGAAGGGCGTGCTGCTTGTACGCCACGCATTGTGTTGGCTGAGCCTAAGCTGTCATGTTCGCCTAATCTTGTGGCGAATTCCTGCCAGCCGCGTGGGTCTTTGTTTTGCAACTGGATACGCGTCGCACCTAAGGCATAGGTTTTTGCAAGTTCCTTGGCACCGATCTTTTCGAACTGATCGGCGGTCGCGCGCGAAAGAGAGCGCATATGTTCCTGGGTGGACTTCTCTGCCGCGTAGCCAGCACCGGCAACTGTCAAGGACAGCGCACGTTCGGGCGCAGTTAAGCCAAAGTGCAGTGTTGCAAATCCTCCCATGGATAAGCCAACGATATGCGCACGTTCGATCTTTGCGGCATCCATGACCGACAAGATGTCTTGTACAGCTTGCGCTTGTGAATACGCAGCGACGTCTTTGGGAATGTCTGAAGGCGGATAGCCACGTGCCGAATAGGTGATGCAACGATGGCGACGCGAGAAATGCCGCATCTGCGGTTCCCAGGCGCGCCAGTCTCCAGCGAATTCATGCACAAAGACAATCGGTGTGCCTGTTCCAGCTTCTTCAAAGTGAAGACGATAGTTGTCTGTTGTTTGTGCAAAGGCCATGTTGTGTCCGCGAGATATTTATTGTTGAGTTGGTTTGGTGCGGCCGATCAAAATGACAATCGCCGCAAAAATATTGAGTAAAGCCGCGAGGCCCAGAGGCAGACGGTAACCACCACTTAGGTCATACAGCATTCCAAAAAAAGCAGGACCCATTGCCGACATGAGTTGCATCAGCGTTGCGGCGATGCCGAAGATGGCACCAAAGGAGGCCGCCCCGAATTCGCGTCGAACGATTACTGGGGGGAGTGTGGTGATGTTTCCTGCTGTGAATCCGTAGCCGAGCACGCATAAGACAAGCGCCCATACTTGATCCGTAAAGAGAAATCCTAGGCCAAGGCTCGCACCGGCGGTGAGTAAAACTGCAAAGGCGATCTGACGAACGTCCAGGCGATCAGAGAATTTAGCCAAGAGTATCCGCCCGGCGAAGGCAAGCATGGCTGCCGCCGTGACACAGACTGCAGTGGCAGCTTGTCCGAGTGCTGGCAACAATAGGGACACTTGATGGGTAAGGAAGCCAATCTGCACCATGAGCGCTAAGCCAAAGGTGAGGGCGATGCTGCGTAGCGCGAGTGTTCGAAGTGCTTCAGCGCGTGTCCAACTCCGCACGGCTGGCTTACCCACTTGAGCTGCCGGTGTTTCACCATCTGGATACAAGCCGAGATCTTGGGGGCGGTGGCGCAGGATGAAGAAGCTGACGGACCATACCGTTGTCAGCACTATCAGCGCCACAACGAGTATTGCAGTATTGAACCCCAACCATGCGATGAGGGCGAGAAGGGTAGGTACGCCCACCATGCCCCCAATACTTGCGCCGAGCATTGCGGTAGACACCGCACGACCTTGGTGTCGTTCGAACCAAGGGGCAAGGGACGAGGTGATGGCAGTAGTCGATAAACAGGACCAGCCTAGACCCATGAGGGCAAAGGAAGCATAGACATGCCAGATCTTTGAAATCTGACTCATCGCGACAAAGCCTGCCGCCATCACTGCAGCACCTAGTGCCATGACAATGCGGGGGCCATGCTTGGCTATGGCACCACCAACAAAGCTCAGAACCGAAGCGTTCACTAAAAAGGAAAGCGTCAGCGCAGACGATACGAGCCCGATGGACCATTGGTGCGTCTGGCTGATTGTGTGGAGGTAGACGCTTGGGCCGTATAAAGCAAACGACCAGGCCACAATGGCAACCGCCATGCAGCCTGCCACCATCCACCAGCCATGGAAGGTCTTTTGTGTCACTAGCCTTCTAGCTGGCACGCTTTAAAGGCCGGCAGGGCTTCGCAACGCGCTGAGAGTGCAGCCAAGTTAGGGAACTGGTCTGGCGCAGCTACCTTAGGCATCATTTTGTTCAGGAAGAACCAACCTACCGCAACCGTGATGTCGGCAAGATTCGCTTGCGCACCGCCCGGGAACGTTCCCTTGGCGGCAAGTCCTTCTAAAATTTCAAGGCTGGCACGCACTTGCGCCCGTAAGCCTTCCAGGAAGGGCTCATGAACTTTTTCTGCGGGGCGCTTGAGCGGCTCATAAATAATCTGAATAGATTTATCCAGACCGCTTGTCATGATTGCACAGTGCTGCAGAGTATGACGGCGCGCTGCACCACTTGGCGCCAACAACTTTTGGTTTGGCGTCATCTCTAGAATCGCTTCGATAATTGCAGCGCTTTCAATTAGGTGCTCACCGTCTTCAAGAACCAGGACGGGTACTTTTGCAATGGGGTTGTAGCTTTTGATCGCTTCGACGTCCTTGGCCGTGGATAAAACCTTATGCTCATAAGGGATTCCAAGGGTCTGCAGAACGACGCCCACGCGTCGTACAAAAGGGGATGCATAGCGGCCAACCAAAATCATTTTTGTCTCCGAGGCGGTTTAAGATACGCTTGCAATACCGTTGCGGCGTACTGCGCAAAGTATCGCTCAAATTCGAGCTGTTACCAACTTATCTGATGCTGACTATGAAATTACTTCGATCCGTCTTTCTTTGGTCCCGTGTTAGTGCCCTGTCTGCTTGCTTTGCGTGCACGATTGCGGCAGCACAGCAAGCAAATGTTCGGGTGGATATGGGTGATTACC
>CAIYWO010000327.1 GCA_903929925.1 uncultured beta proteobacterium
ATGCGCAAGCATGGTGTGCGCTTCCAACCGCCACTCTCGGGGACGTTGCACGTTGCCCGTACCAATGCGTTCTTTATGGGCGGTGGCAAAGCACTGATCAATGCCTATTATCAAAGTGCTGAAAACCTGGGTATCGATATTTTGTACGACTCACCCGTCGACGATCTAGAGATCAAAGATGGCAAGTTCATCGCAGCCAAAGTGGGCGACAAGCGCTACCCTGGCAACGCCTGTGTATTGGGCTGCGGCGGCTTTGAGTCTGATCGCGAGTGGTTACGCGAAGCCTGGGGCCAAAACGAGCGCGGCGAATGGCCCGCAGATAATTTCCTCATTCGTGGCACACGCTACAACATGGGCGTCGTCTTAAAAGTCATGATGCGCGCTGGCGCCGACACCATGGGCGACCCAACACAAGCGCACTGCGTCGCGATTGATGCGCGTTCGCCCCTGTATGACGGCGGAATCTGTACGCGCATTGACTGCGTGTCACTCGGCATTGTGGTCAACCGCGAAGCTAAGCGCTTCTACGACGAGGGTGAAGACTTCTGGCCCAAGCGTTACGCACTCTGGGGACGACTTGTTGCTCTCCAACCCGGCCAGATCGCTTACTCAATCATCGACGCCAAGTCGGTCGGACGTTTCATGCCACCCGTCTTTACAGGCGTGCAGGCAGATACCTTGCCTGAGCTCGCTGCCAAGCTTGAGCTCGATGTCGATACATTTATGCAGACGGTGAACGAATTCAACGCGTCTTGCCGTCAAGGTACGTTTGATCACACCATTCAGGATGACTGCTACACCGAGGGGATCACACCTGCCAAGACGCACTGGGCACGCCCTCTCGATACCGGGCCGTTTTTTGGCTATGCCGTACGCCCGGGTGTGACCTTCACTTACTTTGGTCTCACCACCGACGAAAAGGCCAGTATCTTTTTTGACGGCAAAGCGAGCCCCAACATGTACGCGGCCGGCGAAATCAGCGCAGGCAACGTCTTAGGCAAGGGCTACACCGCCGGAGTGGGCATGTCGATTGGTACGGCCTTTGGTCGTATCGCCGGCACACAGGCTGCCGCAGCAGCAAAGAAAATAAAAGAAGGAGCGCAGCATGCAACCGCTTGAATCCCTGACCCGCGAAGCACAAAGCCTGGCCGGGAACACTGAACACTCGATTACCTGGCACAAGAAAGGCATCTCGGAAAACGAAGCCGAAGTTGCCCGCCAAATGCAAATTTGTAATGCCTGTCGCTACTGCGAGGGCTTTTGTGCCGTGTTTCCTGCCATGGCACGTCGCCTGCAGTTCGACAACAAAGCTGACCTGAACTACTTGGCCAACCTATGCCACAACTGCGGCGCCTGTCTGCACGCATGTCAGTACGCACCGCCCCACGAGTTCATGGTGAACGTTCCGCAAGCCATGGCCAAAGTGCGTATGGAGACCTATACCGATTTTGCTTGGCCGGCCTCTTTGGGCAAGCTTTATAAAAACAACGGCCTGACACTGTCGCTTGCCACCGCCTTCGGTCTAGCGCTCTTTTTAGTGCTGACAATTATGTCAACCGGCAAGCTACTGCACGAACCGCTGGCTGGTAATTTCTACGCGATCTTCCCTCACAACACACTCGCGTTGATGTTCGGCGTCGTATTCGGTTTTGCAGTGCTCGCGCTCGGAATTGGCGTCAAGCGCTTCTGGAGCGAAATCACACCAGGGCAAGCCAGTGGCGAGGCAATCGGCGAAGCTGCGCACAACGCGTTGAAACTAAAGTACTTGGATGGCGGTCACGGTGACGGCTGTAACGACGAAGACGACCGCTTCACGCTGCGACGCAGACGCTTTCACCACCTCACGTTTTATGGCTTTATGCTGTGTTTTGCTTCAACCTCTGTGGCAACGCTCTATCACTACGTACTCGGTCTGCAAGCGCCTTACGCCTATACCAGCCTGCCCGTCATTCTGGGCACGGTAGGCGGCATCGGTTTGTTAATTGGGCCCGCAGGGTTGTTGTGGCTCAACCTTAATCGCTCTGCCTTGCACGGTGATGCGGCACAAAAACCAATGGACCGCGGATTTATTGCCTTGCTGTTTTTAACCAGTCTCACTGGTCTGGCACTTTTGATTTGGCGCGACACCAGCGCCATGGCGTTACTGCTCGCCATTCACCTTGGTATCGTCATGGCACTCTTCCTGACGTTGCCCTACGGTAAATTTGCGCACGGTGTCTACCGCAGTGCAGCGCTGCTGAAGTGGTCGATTGAAAAACGAATGCCTAATAAGCTGTCACTCGGATCCGACTAATGAAACAACATGGCCCCCTCACACACGTCAAAGTCCTTGACCTGAGCCGTGTGTTGGCGGGCCCATGGGCAGGTCAAGTTCTCGCAGACCTAGGCGCCACAGTCATCAAAGTAGAACGGCCTGGCGTGGGTGACGACACTCGCGTGTGGGGGCCGCCTTTTCTGAAAGCAGAGAATGGCGAGCAAACCCGCGAAGCCTGTTATTTTTTAGCAGCAAACCGCGGCAAGCAATCAGTCACAATTGATATCAGCACACCCGAAGGGCAAGAGCTCGTGCGCAAGTTGGCGGCGCAAGCTGATATCGTTCTTGAAAACTACAAGGTCGGCACGCTCACCCGCTATGGCCTCGCTTACGAAGACTTGAAGGCAGTCAATCCTGCCATCATTTACTGCTCTGTGACCGGCTTCGGGCAAGACGGTCCGCTGGCGGATCTGCCCGCCTATGACTTCATGATTCAGGCCATGGGTGGCTTGATGAGCGTGACAGGCGAGCGTGATGGCCAGCCCGGTGGCGGCCCACAAAAAGTCGGCATGCCCATCATGGATTTAATGACAGGGATGTGGGCGGCTGTGGGCGTACTTGCAGCGCTGGCACGTCGCAATGAAAGTGGTGAAGGCGAATTCATCGATCTAGCTATGCTGGATGTCATGGTCGCCACCATTGCCAACCAGGGCATGAACTATCTCGTGTCTGGCAAAACGCCGCAGCGCATGGGCAATAAGCATCCCAACATTCAACCTCAAGATGTTTTTCAATGCACCGACGGTCAAATGGTACTGGCCGTTGGCAACGACGGGCAGTTTGCCAGCTTCTGTCAGGCCATGAATCGCCCTGATCTGGCCAGCGATCCACGATTCACCACGAACAGTTCACGCGTGGTGAACTTAGTCGCGCTGATGGAGATTTTGGTTGAGGAGATTGGTAAGCGCTCACGTGCGGAGTGTATTGAAGCCTTGCGCGCACATGGCGTGCCCTGCGGACCCATCAATACGATCCCAGAAATTTTGGCCGAACCTCAGATTATTCATCGGGAAATGTTGCGATATCTGCCCCATCCGACAGCGGGAAAGGTGCCGCAAATTGTGAGCCCGCTCCGGCTCAAACAAAACCCGCTTGCCTTTAACGATGCCCCGCCATTACTGGGTGCAGACACCCAGGCAGTGCTCAAAGAGATTGGCGTGACGCCTGAGCAGTACGCCGCGCTACTTGCACGCGGCGTGTTGTAGCAACAACCACGCCGCCTAACCGTCCAGTTTATTTGGGAAATCCCGCGCTTTGCGATCCTAGTAGGCGACGAAGGCCGAGCCATTGCTGCGCCCAGAAACCGCGACCGTAGTCTCGTGCACCACCTTCAGGCATTTGGTCGTGGATGCCGGTCTTGGCATACGGCGTATCAAAGCGTGCCGTCTTAAAAAGCATATCCCACAAGGGAAATAGCACCGCAAAGTTATGTCCCTTTGCCGGACCAGCCGTGGACTCGCTGTATTCGATGGAGTGGTGATAACGATGAAACTTTGGGCTAACGATAAGCCGCTCGCCTAGTTTGCCGAAGGACAAGCGGATATTGCCGTGCGAGTAGCTTTCAACCAGCTGTGTCAACACAACAATCAGCACAAACTGTCCAGGGGGCACCCCAACTAATTTAGCAATAAACACAAACACAATGCTGCGCAACAGGCTGTCGAGCAAGTGATTACGGTTATCACTCCACATTGTCATCTGCCGCTGACTGTGGTGCACCGCATGCAGACTCCAAAACCAAGCATAGCGATGTTGCGCACGATGATAAAAATAATCGACTGCATCAAAGATCAGCAGATAAATTAAAAAACTCACCCAAGCAATATCTGTCACACCGGGCCAAACTTGGTCGAGGTGAAAAGTCGCAAATCCTGCGACACGTGCCTGTCCAAAGAGTGCATCGGCCAAGGGCGCCACTGAAAAAAACAAAACAAGTCGAAACAAACCCAAGCGATGAATGAGGGTGTACAAAATATCGTTTCGTATTTCCTGTCGATTCGTCACAGGCTCGACCGGCCGCCAGCGTTGTAGCGCTCCAAAGACTGTCGCAATCATCGCGATTTGCAACAGCCCGATCAATAACCACATCGTTCCGTTATACGCGTCCTCGAGATAGCCACTGAGACCAAGATTAAAAAATAGCGGCTGCACAATGGCCTCAAAGAGCCATTGATGTGCGTCGTCAAAAAGGGCAATCGCTGATTGAATCATCACTACTTTGTTTTAAAGGTTGTTCCACAGCAGGCACATGCGGCGCATACATAGGATGGGCATCAATTGTTGCAAAACAAAATCCGCGCTTCTTTAGACCGACAATTAATGGCTCAAGGACTGCAGGTGCCCACGGATCTTTACGCGACCAAATCCCCAGGTGCGCCATCAGAATGTCGCCAGACCGAATATTCTGCAACGCCCGCTGGAGCAATACTGTATTAGGATACTGCTCGCTTGGCAGCTCATCGCCTAAAAACCCTGCCGGTGACCAGCCTACATGGACATATCCGCACGCCTGGGCAGCCTGCAACAGCGACGATGAGGTGCGCCCTCCTGCCGAGCGAAATAACGGAAGCATTTTGCGGCCCGTCATTTCTTCAAAACGTTCACCAGGCCGCGCAAGTTCTCGACAATAATCCTGGGCGCTCCACGTCTGGGTCTTGCCCTGATGTGGGCCTGCACTTGCCTGCACTCTGAACCCGCCACCCGGCAAATCTGCCTGCCAATACACGTGATCATAGGTATGGGAAGCAAATACATGACCTTGCTCGGCCATCGCCTGCCACCAGGGCGCCCACTCGTCATCCAGACTCGTGCCACCCGTACGCGTGAGCTCATTGGCTAGGAAAAAGCTTGCGCGCACACCTTGCCGCTTCAGAATGTCTTCAATTAGCGGGGCCACTTCCATGTGACCGGTATCAAAGGTTAGATAAACCGGTCGATCACAAGACTCTGTCAGCGGCTGCGATGATTGCGCATGCGCAACCGAAATGGTCAGGCCAAGAGCAACTGCCCAGACTTTAATCGCGACTCGCATGATTTAGCGTCCAGACTCCGTGCGGTGATTTACCCACGGGAATCTGCTTTACAACCGCTTTTTTCTCAAGATCAATCACCGAGAGTTTGCCAGCCCAGCGTGTTGTAACAAGAAGCGTTTTACCGTCGGCCAACATTTCCATACAGTCGGGCCCGGCCGGTGTCTTGTACGTATCGACGACTTTCAGTGTGGTCCAGTCGATGCGGCTAATTGTGTTCGCGCTGCGGTTGCTCACGAATACATGCCGCTTATCACCCTGCGATCGGAATGCATGCGCACCTTTGCCTGTCGGGATACGTTTTTTCAGCACTGCCTTGCCATTCGATACATCGTAGGCCTCAACACTATCTTCTCCCGTCAGGCCAATCAATAGGGTCTTATCATCAGGTGTCAGATATAAGTCTGCAGGCGTCTTGCCAACGCTAATCGTCCACAACCGCTTTTGGGTCGCCAGCTCGATTGCTGTCAATTGATGGCTATCCTGCAAAGAAATATAGGCAATCGTGCTTTTGCTGTCGATCGCGATGTGGCTCGGTGTCTTGCCAGCAGGCACACGCTTGACCAGATGCAATTTGAATTCTTCGCCGACACGTTCCCAGCGATAGATATCGACGTGGTTCAGGCGATTGGCGGCCGTCACAAACCATTTCATGTCCGGCGAAAACCGCAAATGGTAAGGATCCAGAATCCCGGTCATCGTGCGTTGTACCGCTGCAGTCTTCGGATCTAGAAATGTGATCGAGTCGCCCTCGGCATTGGCCACCATCACCGATTTGTTATCCGGGGTGAGATACAAGTGGTGAGGTTCCTTGCCAACCGGGACCCGTTTAATTTCTGTGTACGTTTGAGCATCAATCACGCTCACATCTGCGTTCAACGAGTTAAGGACGAGAATCGGTGGAGCCGCCCACACACTCGCGGCAAACAGCCCGCAAAGCGAAAAAACGAATCGGGTAGCAGCGGTATAGATCGATCGATTAAGTATCATGTGAAACCATTCATACGTTGAACTGCAAGACTGCATTTTCGCATAGGCTAAGGCTTACGCGGAAGCGGCCGATGCACCTGCGCACCTGCATGTGGTGCACGCATGACCAGGATGCTGCCGGACTCGGATTCGGTACAGAACAAATCCCGATTTTCCGCACCCCCGAAGGCAACATTAGTGATTGCCTGCTGCTTTGGACTAGTCCAGACAAAAATTGGTTCCCCGCGTGGATTAATTAACCACACGTAACCCAGACCCGGGTTTGCAATGGCGAGGTTGCCTGCCACATCGACTGCCAAGCCATCCGGGCCACTCGGACCATACGATGTAAAAAACTGCCCCACTTTTGCAACGCTACCATCGCCCATGAGAGGTGCACGCCAAACACAATTGCCGCGGGTGACCGCCACATACAACACCTTCTCGTCGGGAGATAAAACGAGTCCATTCGGGCTGGGAACATTGCTGAGCAACAAGTCAAGTTTGCCCGATGGTTGCAGACGATAGACTCGCCCCGTCGGATCATGCATCCCAGATTGGCCCTGGTCGGTGAAGTAGATATTCCCTTGTGCATCACAAGTCAGATCGTTGACACCCTTAAAACTTTCAGTGTTGCGTCGCGCCAGATAAGGCTCAATCTTTCCGGACTGAATCGTCAAGCGCATGAGCCCGTTTTTGTAATCGGTAATCAATAGCTCTTCATCCGACAGTAACTTCATGCCATTGGGCTCGCCGTCATACTCGACAATCTGCGTCCAGTCGCCCTTTGGATCGATACGAAACACGCGGCCAAAAATAATATCGGTTACGTACAAATTGCCCTGTGAATCAAAAACCGGGCCCTCTAAAAACGAGTCCATCGCCACGCCACCGCGATTCGCGTCGGCCCAGGCCGAGCGAACACCTGTCCGTCGAAATTTGCCCGGCATCTCGGTGAATACGTCGGCTACTAGACATTCTGGAGCGTGTCTGAAAAACATATTGCCTCGCTTAAGTTGTTCGTTACGTCATTTTGACAGGTTCGGGCAGAAATTCACTAAAATGCCCCCACAGGAGATACCATGCGCCCACTTGATCGAATCGATCTAAAAATTTTAGACGTACTGCAACGCGACGGCCGTATCTCCATGACCGACCTCGCCGAGCGCGTCAGCCTATCCGCCACGCCATGCTCTGAGCGCGTGCGTCGCCTCGAGCGCGAAGGTGTCATTACAGGCTACTACGCACGCGTCAACCCAGCGGCGCTCGGGAAAAATTTACTTGTCTTCCTTGAGATCAAGTTATCGGCCAAGTCGGGCGATGTGTTTGATAAGGTTAAAAAGGAACTGGAATATGTTCCCGAAGTCATGGAGTGTCACTTAGTCTCGGGCGACTTTGATTACCTGATCAAAGCACGGCTTCCAGAAATGAATAAGTACCGGCAACTCTTAGGCGAAATCCTCAAGCGCTTACCGGCTTCCGCAGAGTCGCGCAGCTACGTCGTGATGGAAGAGATCAAAGAGACCCTATACCTTGCGGTTGACCGCTAGAACTGCACACGGGCGCTCGCTAAGGACTCTATGACAAGGTCCGAATGAAGCTCCACAAGTCCTCGTTGTTCGAAGTCGCAACATTAAAGCGGAACCAATTCGACGCGCGATCATTCGGACGAAAATAGGAACCGGGCGCGAGCCAGATCCCTCGTTCAAGCGCGCGTGTTGCCACCGCAATGCTTCGGTCGGGCTCAACCGGCAATTTCGCCCATAAAAACAAGCCAGCGTGGGGCTCAACAAAAATATCGAGTCCCACCGCGTGCATACTCTGTGTAACCGAGTGGTGTGCGGCACGCAGTTTTTCTGTGATGAAGCGCACGTGCTTGTCGTAATGACCTTCGCTCAACACGTTCGCCACGACCCGTTCCGTCACCTCCGATGAGGTCAACCCTACAGCCATTTTGGTACGGGCGAGATCTGCCAAGACTTCCGCATGGGCCGCCAGGTAGCCCACCCGCAAGGTAGGTGCAATCGTCTTTGAAAAACCCGAGATATAAATCACCCGTCGCAACCCCTCTATCGCGGCCAGACACGCTGCCTCGGGGGGTGCGAGCTCACGATAAATGTCGTCCTCGATGACCCACAAGCCATAGCGATCGGTTAAGGCCAGCAGCCGTTGCGCATTCTCTTTAGACAGTGAGGCGCCAGACGGATTCTGTAAGACCGTATTAACAAAAATGGCTTTGGGTCGCATCGTCTGTAATACATGCTCAAGTTGCTCAAAGTCATGCCCGTCTTGGGTGCGGGCGATACCAATTACATTGAGTCCCGCCAGTTGCAGGATCTGCAAAAGGTTGCAATAGCAAGGGTCCTCCACGAGGACCGTGTCACCAGGTCGTAACAAGGTGCGCACAACGAGGTCCAGTGCCTGGGTCGCCCCCTGGGTCAATAAAATATTGCTGGTCTGTGCCGGCACATCAAAACGACGTAAGGACAAGGCAATTTGTTCGCGCAATGCGCCCATCCCGTATGGGTGGCCATAGCCACCGAAGCGCGGCCCCGGGACGCGTCCGAGTGCACGCAGCGCATGCTGCAGACCACTTTCATTGATCCACTCGCCCGGAATCCAGCCGCATCCTGCCTTACTCGGGACGGAGTGATCTGCAAACACATCGGACAGGAGCCAGGCTGCACTGAGCGTTGGAGCGGACCAAACGGGGGCAGGCCTGACCAGGGAGGGCGTCAGACCCGCGACACGATAGGCGGCACCGCGTCGCGCCACCAAATGGCCAGACTCCACCAAAGATTGGTAGGCCTGCGCGACCGTAAATGG
>CAIYWO010000328.1 GCA_903929925.1 uncultured beta proteobacterium
GAAAGCCGCTCGAAAAGGGCGATAGGGAATATTGATCATGGCAGCGACACAAATGTTGGCCGGCTTTCATGCCGTGATTGCGCGCCTGCGCCAGGCGCCGGACTCGATTCGCGAGATTTACGTCGAGGCTCAGCGGCGTGACAAGCGGATGCAGGCCTTTATTGAGCAGGCTACGCAGGCGGGCCGCGCCGTGCATCCAGTTGGCTCGGACCGACTCGATGGCTTGGCGGGCGGCTCTCGACACCAGGGTGTAGTTGCCGTTGCGGATGCTCGTAAATTGGCTGATGACCTTGATGAGGTCTTGGACGACTTAGACGGCCCAGCATTTTTATTGGTGCTCGACGGCGTGACGGATCCCCATAATTTGGGTGCCTGTTTGCGTACGGCTGATGCGGCGGGTGTGCACGCCGTTGTGGCGCCACGTGACCGCGCGGTCGGATTAAATACAACCGTGCAACGGGTTGCCTGCGGTGCGGCTGAATCTGTTCCCTATGTGATGGTGACAAATCTGGCTCGAACCATGCGCGAGTTAAAGGATCGGGATATTTGGTTGGTCGGAACGGATGATCAAGCGCCTCAGGGTATTCATCAGACGGATGGACGGCGGGCGATGGCTTGGGTGATGGGTGCGGAGGGCGAGGGGATGCGTCGCCTGACTCGTGAGACCTGTGACGAACTGGTTTACATACCAATGCTCGGTAGCGTTGAAAGTTTGAACGTCAGTGTCGCCACCGCAGTGTGCCTATACGAAACAGTGCGTCAGCGCGGTGGCTAGCGTCTTAGGCTTGCGAGCAATATTGATCGGTTAAACTATTTTTTGATTTTTTTGTAGGCAGATGCTCATGGCCAAGCACGGATTTACCACGCGAATTTTGCACAACGATCGTCACCTCTCTGTTGAGCATGGGGCAGTGCACAAGCCAATTCACACATCCTCTCAATATGCCTATCCGGATGCGCGTGAGCTAGCGGCGGTGTTTCAAGGTAAGGCGGGCTACACCTATGCGCGTCAGGGCACCCCGACAACTGATGCGCTAGAGAAAAAAGTATCGGCGATGGAAGGCGGAGGCTCTAGCCTGACGTTCTCGACCGGGATGGGTGCGTTATCTGCGCTGTTTACGACCTTGCTTCGCGCGGGCGATCATTTAATTTCTAGCCAATTTATTTTTGGTAATACCAATAGTTTATTCGGGACACTCGAACATCTGGGTATTGAGATCAGTCTGGTTGACCCGACGGATGTCGCTGCCGTCGCCGCTGCCATCAAGCCTAATACGCGGATGGTGTTTACCGAGACGATTGCGAATCCAGGCACGCAGATTGCTGACCTTGAAGGCCTTGGCCAGCTTTGCGTAAAGCACAACCTCGTTTATGTTGTCGACAACACCTTGACTTCGCCCTGGCTGTTTCAGCCGCGTACCGTCGGCGCATCTTTAGTCATGAATTCTCTATCGAAGCACATCGGTGGGCATGCAAATGCGTTAGGTGGTTCGTTGACAGATACGGGACTCTACGACTGGACAAAATTCCCCAATATTTTGGATGTGTACAAGAAGGGGCCTGCCGCGGGTTGGGGTATTACGCAGATCAAGAAAAAAGGCTTGCGCGATATGGGTGCCACCCTTGCGGCAGACGCTGCACACCGTATCGCGGTGGGTGCGGAAACACTATCGCTGCGCTTAGACAAGATTAGTAGTAATGCACTAGCCCTTGCCAAATATCTCTCTAAGCATCCTAGCGTTGCACGGGTGTCCTACCCAGGTCTGGAAAGCCACCCCCAGCATGAACGTGCCCGCAAGTTATTTGGCGGTAAGTTCAGCAATTTGCTCGCTGTTGAGTTAGCGGCTGGTATAGATAGTTTTGAGTTTTTGAATCAGTTACAGATTGTTATTCTCGCGACCCATGTCGGGGATACGCGCACGTTAGCATTGCCTGCAGCGCAGACTATCTACTATGAGATGGGCCCTGCCTTGCGTGCACAAATGGGAATCGCCGATGGTTTGATTCGTCTTTCCATAGGTATTGAAGACGAAGAGGACTTGCTCGCAGACTTTGCGCAGGCCTTTGAGAAATGTCAAACAAAGACTGCTTGATAAATAAAACGATTCGCCTTTTAGCGTAAATTGTTGTTTGAAGCTAGCAGGGAAAATCCATTAGTTTTTTTGCTGCTAGCAACAGCTTACAACCAAGTAATTTGCGGGTGACAGGATGGTTTTCGCTTGACAGCCGCATCAAGTCAAGGCTTAATGTCGGTATGCATAAATCATTGCAAAACTTTTAGAGTATGTGTCTTACCAAGACTCTGCTTTTTTTTAAACCACTTGAGGTAAAACAAATATGAACAAAACCGAATTGATCGATCACATCGCCACCAAGGCTGACATCTCGAAAGCTGCTGCTGCGCGTTCGTTGGACGCAATGATCGGAGCCGTCAAGACAACTCTGAAAAAGGGTGGCACTGTGACATTGGTCGGTTTTGGTACGTTTGCCGTGTCGTCGCGCGCTGCTCGCACAGGTCGCAACCCACGCACCGGCGAAGCGATCAAAATCAAAAAAGCAAAAGTGCCAAAGTTCCGTCCAGGCAAAGCATTGAAAGATGCACTGAACTAAGCAAATTCGGCTTTTGCCGAGCTTGGTCAGTTTGCTAAATACGTGCGGTTCGCTATAATGCGAACCGCATTGTTTTTTTAGGCTTCCGTGGCCCTCTGTTTGATGCGCAGTCTTCCCGGCTTACCTTGGGTGAGATGTGCAAACAATTCTTAGGGTGCTTAGCTCAGTTGGTAGAGCGGCGCCCTTACAAGGCGTAGGTCACAGGTTCGACCCCTGTAGCACCCA